>NZ_RAWR01000100.1:0-35264 GCF_003986945.1 Corallococcus sp. AB018
CCGCGCCCACGAGGAGCCCGCGGTCCACCCCGCGGGCGGAGAACGTGGGGAACTTCGCGGCGAACAGGGGCCGCTCACGTCCGAGGATGAGGGGCCGCAGCGCCGCGTGCACGGCGATGGCGCCGCCCATCACGAACGCGAGCCGGTAATCCCAATCCCCCGCGATGTCGAGGAAGCCGAGGACGTTGGCCGGGTCCGTCATGCCGCTGATGCCCAGGCCGATGGCGAAGAGGAGGCCGCTGAGAAACGCACTGATGTTTGAACGCATGGAGGGCTTTCCCTAGAGGACGTGACGGATCAGGAAGACCGTGAGGGCGCCGGTGGCCATGAAGGTGAGCGTGGCCGCGATGGAGCGGGCCGAACCGCGGCTGATGCCGCAGACGCCGTGCCCGCTGGTGCAGCCGTTGCCCAGCCGCGAGCCGAACCCCACCAGCAGTCCGGCCCCCACCAGCAGCAAGGCGCCGCCCGCGCTCAAGGACGTGGGGGCCGGGAAGGAGCCAGGGCGCAGCCACGCCAGCAGCAGGCCCCCGGTGAGCAGCCCGGCGAGGAAGAGCACGCGCCAGGCGACATCCCCGCGCATGGGGGCCAGCAGCGAGCCCACCACGCCGCTGATGCCGGCGACCCGGCCATTGGCCAATAGGAGCAAGGAGGCGCTCAGGCCGATGAGCGCCCCACCCAGGAGGGGAGGGAGGAGGGAGGAGATCATGTCCCGTGAGAGCCAGATTCGGAGGTGGAGGATTCCGCCAGGGGAAGGCCCTGAATCCTTTTGCCCGACCCCTGGCTCTCAAGGACAGGAGGCTTCGACATGATTTTCCGCCAGCTTTTCGACGCAGAGTCCTCGACCTACACCTATCTCCTCGGCGACGAGTCCACGCGGCAGGCCGTCCTCATCGACCCTGTCATCGAGCAGGTCGACCGGGATCTGAAACTGGTGGGCGAGCTGGGCCTCACCCTCACCCACGTCTTCGATACCCACGTGCACGCGGACCATGTCACCGCGTCCGGCGTGCTGCGCGAGCGCACGCAGGCCACGGTGGTGGGGAGCAAGGGAGGAGCCGCCTGCGCCAACGTCCAGGTGGGCCACGGAGACGAGGTGCGCGTCGGGCAGTGCGTCTTCCAGGTGCTCGCCACCCCGGGGCACACGGACGACAGCGTCAGCTACCTGCTGGGCGACCGCGTCTTCACCGGGGACGCGCTGCTCGTGCGCGGCAACGGCCGCACCGACTTCCAGAACGGGAACGCGAGCCAGCTCTACGACAGCCTCACCCGCGTCCTCTTCCGCCTGCCGGATGAAACGCTCGTCTACCCCGCGCACGACTACCACGGTCACCTGGTGACGAGCATCGGCGAGGAGAAGCGACACAACCCGCGCGTCGCGGGCAGGAGCCGGGAGGAGTTCATCGAGGTGATGAACAACCTCCACCTGCCCAAGCCCAGGAAGATCGACGTCGCCGTCCCAGCCAACCGCGCCTGTGGGCACACGGCGCCTTCTCCGCAGGGGGCCTGAAGTCCCCTGCCCTTCCCAACAGGAGCAAGCCATGACACCCCATCACCCCTATCAGGACCTCACGCCCTCGCAGCTCGACACGCTCGGCCCCGAGGTGCGGCGCATCGACGTGCGTGAGCCGGACGAGTTCACGGGCCCCTTGAGCCACCTTCCCGGAGCGGAGCTCGTCCCGCTGGGCACGCTGGAGGCGGCGGCCGCGTCGTGGCCGCGGGAACAACCGCTGCTGCTCATCTGCCGCTCGGGTGGGCGCTCCGCGAAGGCGGCGCAGGCGCTCGCCCAGCGTGGCTTCAAGCACCTCTACAACCTGGCGGGCGGGATGCTCGCCGTGCGCGAACCCCGCGCGCCCCAGGGCTAGCGGAAACGGACCCCATGCCCATCCTCGGCTTCTCGCTCGCGGCCCTCATCGGCCTGTCGCTCGGCCTGCTCGGCGGCGGCGGCTCCATCATCACCGTCCCCATCCTCGTGTACGTCCTGGGCTTCGGGGCCAAGGAGTCCATCGCCATGGGGCTGGCCGTGGTGGGCGTCACCAGCCTCTTCGGCGCGGCGAGCCACTGGCGCCGGGGCAACGTCCAGCTCCGGGCGGCCCTCGTCTTCGGGGCGGTGGCCATGGCGGGCACCTACGCGGGGGCGCGTCTGGCCGCCTTCGTCTCGGGCACCTTGCAACTGCTGCTCTTCGCCACGGTGATGCTCGTGGCCGCCTTCTTCATGTTCCGCAACGGCCGCAAGGAGGCCGCGCTCGCCGCGAGAAAGGAGTCCGCGCCCGTGCCCGAGCCCCGCAAGGCGTCCTTCCCCGTCATGGCCCTGGCCGCGCTCGGCGTGGGCGGGCTCACGGGGCTCGTCGGAGTGGGCGGCGGCTTCCTCATCGTCCCGGCGCTGGTGCTCCTGGTGGGCCTCCCGATGAAGCAGGCGGTGGGCACGAGCCTGCTCGTCATCGCCCTCAACTCCTTCGTGGGCTTCGCCGGCTACCTCGGCCACGTCCAGGTGCCCTGGCTCTCCCTGGGCATCTTCACGGCCATCGCCGTGGCGGGCATCCTCGTCGGCACCTGGGCCACCCACTACGTCTCGCAGGCGGCCCTCAAGCGGGCCTTCTCCCTCTTCCTCGTCGTGATGGGCGCCTTCATCATGTTCAAGAACCGGGACGCGCTGGCGGGGTGGTGGTGAGACGCTGGGGATGACGCGCCCCGGCGTTCAATTCCTTTCAAAACCGGACCACCCTGTCTGCCCTTGAGGGCATGGACAGCGCAAGAATGGGCTTGCCGTACTTCACGGCAATCACCCCAGGGACCATTCCATGCGTTTGTCATTCATCGCGGCAGTGCTGTCGGTGGGCTTCTTCGCGGGCTGTGGCGGAGTGGAGCAGGAGGCGCAGGAGACACAGGATGTGACGGCCATGGCCCCGCCGCCGTGTGAGCGCGCCTGCATCACCATCTACAACCACTGTATGCGGACCGCGACGACGCCCGAGCGGCAGGCTTGGTGCGCGGAGGACCAGGACCGCTGCTTCGAGGGCTGCGACCTGGGCGCGGCGCCCGTGCAGGCCCAGCAGCTGCCGCCGTGCCAGGACGCCTGCTACAGGGAGTTCCTGGTCTGCGCGCGGGCCGCGAAGACGCCGGAAGACGCACTCGAGTGCGCCACCACGCGCAACGACTGCTACCAGATCTGCGAATAGAGTCCCGTTCAGGTCGATTCCACCTCTCCGAGCAGCCACACCTCCGTCCCAAGAGGAATGTCCTGCTTGGAGAGTGTGCCGAAGCAGAGCACATGCTGAGGACGTGACCGTCCGCCGAGTGGAATCTGCGCCAGCGCGACAGCTTGCAGGACGTCGCCCTCCGGCCGCCGTAACGCCACACGGAGCTCCATCTGAGCTCGCGCTCCCAGGTCCACCTCGGGAACGACAAGGATTCCGCGCCCCTGGATGTCGAAGGTGTCCTCGACCACCAGCAGTCGTCGTGCGCCGGGGACAGGAGCGACCGGCGCCGGGCTCGTGCGGTGTTCCAACTCGTCCCAGTCCCGGGGCTGTGTTGGCGAGGTAATGGGGAGAGGATAGACGAAGCGTGGTCAGGGGCGCTCAGGGGGACGCCTTCCCCGCAGGTCGCGCAGCACCGCGCGCGGCCCTTTCGTGACCAGCGTCATCAACATCGCCAGGACGAACAGCAGCAGCAGCAAGAGGATGGGGCCCAGCACGACGCCTCCACCGAGTCCCGCCACCGCCCAGCCGATTCCCGACCCGAAGCCCCACACCGCCCCCACCACGCCTCCAATGGCGGCCCCCGCGAGCATGACGGGTTCAATGAGGGTCATTGGGGATTCGCGTCGCAGTACACGTACTTCGTGCCGGGGGAGCAGCCCATGACGGCGCACTGCGGATCCTTCTTCGCCTCCTGGTCCTTCTGGATGAGCGCCTGGAGGTCGTCGCCCTTCGCGCAGGACAGACACTGCACCTCCGGCTCCACTCCGCCGCAGCAGCCACAACCACACGCGACGTAGGTCGCTTTGCAGTCCAGCGGCGCCTTCGCTTGCACACCGTAGTCGGCGGACTGGCAACCCCACCCCAGCGCGCCCGCCAGAAACAGCCCCATGAACATTCGCATGGAGTGAAGATAGGCGATGCATGCCACCCTGGCAGCCCGCCTCATCTCACTCAGCCATGATAGACTTTCAATCCCTGAAAGACGGGCCAACTCCAACCGGGGCGGACAATGCGAAAGTGCATCATCGGCGGACTTCTGTCGTTGGGACTGCTGGCGGGCTGCGGCGGTGTCGAAGCGGACGCGGACGTGGGAGAGGAGATCCCACTTTCGACGCGTGAGGATGCGCTGGACCTCTGCGCGGCCACCTTCCACGTCAAATACTACAGCGATGCCACCTATACGACGCAGGTGGGCAGGGAGATCTGCCTGGTCTGCAATCGGCAGGTGGGCCGGAGCGGCATCCGGACCCAGTTCCGGGAGTGGATCACGGAGCTGCAGGTGTGCGAGCCGTACGACCCCTAGCCCACCGGAGCGGTAGCCCGGCCGCGATGCTCCGCGGCCGGGTCACTCGCGAAACTACACGCGCCCTTCGGCCTTCTGCGCGCGCTCGATGCTCTCGAACAGGGCGCGGAAGTTGCCGCCGCCGAAGCCCTGGTCGCCCTTGCGCTGGATGATTTCGTAGAAGAACGGGCCCGCGTCCGCCTGCTTGTAGAGGCTCGCCGCGTCCTTCATGAAGATCTGGAGCATGTAGCTGCGCTCCTTGTCACCGTCGATGAGCACCTCCAGCTCGCGCAGGACGTTGATGTCCTCGTCGATCTTCTTGATGCCCATGTGCTGGATGCGCTCCGGCAGCGCGTCGTAATACGAGCCCGGCGTGGGCATGAACTGGATGCCCGCGTTCTGCCGCATGTCCTTCACGGAGGACAGGATGTCCTTCACCGTGATGGCCAGGTGCTGCACGCCGTCACCGCGGTGGTCCTCGTTGAAGATGTTGATCTGGCTGGCCTTGAAGAACGGGAACTTGGGCTCGTTGTTCGCGAACTTCACGCCGCTCTTCGGATCCCACATCACTTCCGACTTCAGGCCGCTGCCGTGGTCGCGCTTCTGCTGCGACGCCACGTCCTCGGTGTGGAACTCGATGTGCCAGAACTTCTCGAAGCCCATCACGTGCTCCATCCACAGGAGCATGGGCTTCATCGTCTGGAAGTTCGACGTGACGTGGTCCAGCTTGTCGAAGCCGTACTTGTTCTGGCCGCCCTTGGGCTGCGCGTGCACCTTGAAGCCCGGGTAGATGGACTTGTAGTTGTCCCGCTGCAGGAAGCGGAACGTGGTGTCGCCGAACGGCGTCGTGATGGAGAAGAACGACAGCTTTCCGCCCGCGTCGTCCGTGAAGCGCTGGATCTCCGTGATGAACGTGGCGCCGCGCTGCTCCAGCAGCTTGAACGCCTTCTCCACGTCCTCCACTTCGAAGTTCAGCGTGCCCACGCCGTCCGGGTGCTTGCGCAGGTAGCGCCACGCGCGGCCGCCCTCGCCCACGGGCTGGCTCACGACCAGGGCAATCTCACCCGCCTGGAACAGCGCGGACTTCTGCTTGCCGTGCGCGTCCAGCTCCGGCCCGGACACCGCCACCTCCGCGAAGTCCAACCCCTTCGTGTAGAACTGGCGGCTGCGCTCCAGGTCATGCACGTACCAGTGGATGCTCTCCAGGGCCTTGATGCCCAGCGATTCCTGCTTGGCCATGTCGCTGACTCCTCGTGGTGATGAAGAAGATGATTCGTGACTACGCCGGCTGAGCGTCGGGCTGCCGGTCCGGCTGCGCCGCCTGGAAGGCGGGGAGTTCGTTGCACGCCGCTTCAATCCGCAGCAGCGTGGGATAGGGCTTCAGGTCTACACCGAACCGGCGGGCCCCGTAGAGCTGCGGAACCAACAGCACGTCCGCGAACGACACTCCGTCCCCCACACAATAACGCCCCGCCGTCGCCTGCACCGCCGCCTCCAGCGCCGTCAGCCCGTGCGCGTTCCAGTGCGCCGCCCAGGCCTTCTCGTCCGCCTTCAGCTCGTTCTTGATGCGCAGCGTTACCGACGTGTTCTGCAACGGCTGCATGCCGGCGTTCACCATCTCCGCCAGCATGCGCGCCTTCGCGCGGAGGTACGCGTCGGTGGGCAGGAGGGCGGGCGAGGGCACGCGCTCCTCCAGGTATTCCAGGATGGCCATGGACTCGGACAGCTTGCGCGCCTGCCCGTCCGCTTCCGTCCACTCCAGCGTGGGCACGCGGGCCATGGGGTTCACCGCGCGGTAGTCCGCTGAGAACTGCTGGCCGCCGTCCTTGAGCAGGTGCACCGACAGGTACTCGAAGGGGAGCCCCTTCCAGTTCAGCGCGATGCGCGCGCGCCAGGACGCGGAGGAGCGCCAATAACTGTGCAGCTTCAGGTTCTTCATGGCGCCTTCACCACCGTCTGGGAGATGCGGCCGAAGAGGCTGTGCCCCTCGCCATCCAGCATTTCAATCTCGATGGTGTCCCCGGGCTTCATGAAGGACGTCTTCGGCTTCCCTTCGTCGATGGTCTCAATCATCCGGCGCTCGGCGAGGCACGAGATGCCGCGCGAGCGGTCCTCGTTGGACACCGTGCCGCTGCCCAGGATGGTGCCCGCGGTGAAGGCGCGCGTGCGCGTCAGGTGCTGGATGAGGTCGCGGAAGGAGAAGTGCATCTCCGGGCCCGCGTCCGCGTCGCCCACGAGCTGGCCGTTGAGCGTGCTGCGCATGCGCAGGTGCACGCGGCCTTCCGTCCACGCCGCGCCCAGTTCGTCCGGCGTCAGCGCGAAGGGGCCGAACGCGGTGGCGGGCTTGCTCTGGAAGAAGCCGAAGCCCTTGGCCAGCTCCTCCGGGATGAGGTTCCGCAGGGACACGTCGTTGGCGATCATCACCAGCTTGATGTGCTTGTCCGCGTCCTCGGCCTTCGTGCCCATGGGCGTGTCGCCCAGCACGACGCAGACCTCGCTCTCGAAGTCCAGGCCCCACGCCTCGTCGCGCAGCGGGATGGCCTGAGTGGGCGCCAGGAAGTCGCCGGAGCCGCCCTGGTACACCAGCGGATCCGTGCGCAGCGTGGCCGGAGGCTCCGCGTTGCGCGCCTTGCGCACCAGCATCACGTGGTTGATGTACGCGCTGCCGTCCACCCATTCGTAGGCGCGCGGCAGGGGCGCGTGCAGCGCCTTCACGTCCAGCGGGCGGCTCTGCACCGCGCCGGCTTCCAGTTGCTGCGCCAGCGCGCGCAGCTGCGGCTCCTTCGCGTCCCAGTCATCCAGGGCCGCTTGCAGCGTGAGGGCCACGTTGGTGGCCAGCGCATAGGCGGAGTTGTCCCGCTTGACGACGACGAGCCGCCCGTCGCGAGTTCCGTCCTTGAGCGTCGCGAGCTTCAATTTCGCGCTCCCTCGGCGGCCTGCGGGGGAGGAAGGGGGAGGCCGCCTGACCCGACGGGCTTTTCCGCCGGGCAACCAGGCGAGTCAAGCACGCCCGTTGAACGCGGCGCGGCATCCTTCCTCCCACCAGCAACATTGCTGGCCGCTCGCATTCGCGTGGCTGTCGGCTAAGGACGATGCGCGGGCCTCCGCACGTCAGGGCATCGTGGAAACCCACGTGTTCGCCTGTCGGGCCGCCTGCTCCACGAACGGACAGGGGGCACCAGGGGACAGGGGCGGGAAGTGGGAGCGTGCCGACTGTTCAAATCCCGAGCAGCGCGCGCACGCGCGGGCCGCTCCCCCCTGGCAGGGACCCGGGCGGAAACCCAGCTTGTGGAAGAGGGACATCCGGCCGACCACGCCGCCGGGGCGGCGCGGTTTGGGGGCTCGCGAGGGCATTGAATGGCGCAAGGCTTCCAACAGGCCGGCGACACCCCCAGGGAGCCACACCCGGGCCAGCGGCTGGGCAACCGCTACGAGCTGCGCCAGCGGGTGAAGGCGGGCCGGGGCATCTCCACCTGGCAGGGGTTGGACCTGCTCACGCACGAGCGCGTGCTCGTGAAGGTCACCGCCCTGTCCGCCTTCGTCCCCACGTCCCGCCACCGGCTGGAGCACGAGGCGGAGGTGCTGTCGCGGCTGCACAGCCCCGCGCTGGTGCCCGTACGGCACCTGGGCACCTCCGACGAGCTGCTCTACCTGGTCACCGCGTGGGTGGATGGCGAGACGTTGGCGGAGCGCCTGCGGCGCGGCCCGCTGTCCCTGCCGGAAGCCATCGTCCTGGGCCAGCGCCTGCTCAATGCGCTCGCGGCGGCGCACCGCGAGGGCGTCCTCCACCGCGACTTGAAGCCCTCCAACATCCTGGTGCGCGACTTCCCGTTGTCCGCCGCGTGGCTCACCGACTTCGGCCTGTCTCGCAGCGAGCGGTTGGATCCGTCCCTGCGCGACCTGCCCGTGGGCACCGCGCGCTACATGTCCCCGGAGCAGGCGGGGCTCATCAACCGGCCGGTGGAGGCGCCGTCGGACCTGTACGCGGTGGGCCTGGTGCTCTTCGAGGCGCTGTCCGGCCGCCCTGCCCTGGAGGGCGCGACAGTGGGTGAGGTGCTGCGCCTGCACCTCACCGCGCACCCGCGCCTGAGGCCCGTGGGCGTGGAGGTGCCGCTGGCGATGGAGGAGCTCATCGCGCGGCTGAGCCAGACGGATCCGCGCGACCGCTACCAGTCCGCGGACGCCGCGCTCGCGGACCTGAACGCGCTGGAGGCCGCGCTGTCCCGGGGTGAGGCGGAGCCCGCGCTCGTCACCGGCGCGCACGACCACCGCCAGAGCCTCACCGAGCCGTCCTTCGTGGGCCGCCGCGAGGAGCTGTTGACGCTGGAGCGCGAGCTCGAGCACGCGCGCGAGGACGGCTCGCGCGCGGTGGTGGTGGAGGGCGAGTCCGGCGGCGGCAAGAGCCGGCTGCTGGAGGAGTTCTCCGCCCGGGCCGCGGGCCAGCGCGCGTGGGTGCTGCATGGGCAGGCGCAGGACCAGGCCGCGCAGCGCCCCTTCCAGCTCTTCGCGGGCGTGGCGGAGGGCATCGCCGCCGCCGTGCGCGAGGAGCCCGCGCTGGGCGCGCTCCTGAGGGAGAGGCTCGCGGGCCAGGAGGCCGGCCTGTGCACGGTGCTGCCCCCGCTCACGGAGGTGCTCCTCCCGGACTCGCGGACGCCGAGGTCCCAGGGGCTGGGGCCGGAGTCCCTGAGCGAGAGCCGCAGCGTGTGGTGCCTCACCTCGCTGTTGAGCGCGCTGGGCACGCCGGACGCGCCCGCGGTGGTGGTGCTGGAGGATTGCCAGTGGGCGGACACGCTCACCCTGCGCGCGCTGGAGGCGTGGTCGCAGGGCCGCCGCGCCGGGGACGGACGGCTGCTGCTCATCGTGTCCTTCCGCAGCGAGGACATCCACGCGGACCACGTGCTGAGGCGCCTGGCACCGGGCGCGCACCTGAAGCTGTCCGCCTTTGGCGCGGCGGAGGTGGCGCTGCTGGCGGAGTCCATGGCCGGCGTGCTGCCGCAGGAGGCCGTGGAGCTGGTGACGCGGCTGGCGGAGGGCAATCCGTTCATGGCCTCCGCGGTCCTGCACGGGCTGGTGGAGGACGGCGTCCTCATGCCCGGCCCGGACGGCTGGCGGGTGCAGCCGGAGGCGATGGCGCACGCGCGCTCGTCGCGACAGGCGGCCACCTTCCTGGTGCGGCGCCTGCGCCTCCTGCCACCGGAGTCCCTGCACGTGCTCAGCGTGGGCGCCGTGCTGGGCAAGTCCTTCGACGCGAGGGCGGTGGCGGCCCTCTCCGGCACGCCGCTGGACGCCGTCACCACCGCGCTGGAGCCCCCGCGCCGCCGTCACATGCTGTGGACGGAGGGCACGCGCTTCACCTTCGTGCACGACAAGCTGCGCGAGGTGCTGTTGGACCTGCTCTCCCCGGAGGAGCGCCGGGAGCTGCACCGGCTGGCCGCGAGGGCCTCCCAGCAGTCCGTGCCCACCGACCCGTTCGAGCTGGCCTACCACTTCGACGCGGCGGGTGAGCGCGCGCAGGCCCTGCCCTACGCGCTGGTGGCCGCGGAGCAGGCGCGCCAGCGCTTCTCATTGGACAGCGCGGAGGTGAACTACCGCATCGCCGAGCGCGGCGCTTCAGGCGCGGACGCGCACACCCGCTACCGCATCGCGTCCGGGCTGGGCACCGCGCTGATGATGCGCGGCCGCTATGACGAAGCGCAGCGGCAGCTGGAGGCCGCGCAGGCCCTGGCGCGCGACCGGCTGGAGCAGGGCCGCACGCTGGGCCACCTGGGCGAGCTCGCCTTCAAGCGCGGCCAGACGGTGCAGGCCAACGCCTACCTGGAGCAGGGCCTGAAGCTGCTGGGCCGCTGGGTGCCGCCCGGCACGCTGACCACCGGCGCCAGCGCGGCGTGGGAAATCCTCACGCAGGCCGCGCACACCGTGGCGCCGCGCCTGTGGCTGGGCCGCAAGTCCCTGGCGCGAGGCGAGGAGGACCTGCTCGCGGTCAACCTCTACAGCCGGCTCGCGTACGGCTACTGGTACCAGCGGGGCCGCGCCGCGGTGCTGTGGGCACACCTGCGAGACATGAACCTGGCGGAGCGCTACCCGCCCACGCCGGAGCTGGCGCAGGCCTACTCCGCGCACTCGCCCGCGCTCACCACCCTGCCGTGGTTCCAGCGCGCGTACGCGTACGCGGAGAAGTCACTGGCCCTGCGTCAGCAATTGGGCGACGTGTGGGGCCAGGGCCAATCGCTGCACTTCTATGGCCTGGCCCTCTACGCCTCGTCGCGCTTCAAGGAATGCATCGAGAAGTGCCGCGAGGCGGTGCGCCTGTTGGAGCGCACCGGCGACCCGTGGGAGGTGAACAACGCCACCTTTCAAATCGCCATGTCACTCTACCGCCTGGGCCGCCTGAAGGAGGCCGCGGCGGTGAGCCAGAAGCTGCACGCGGCGGCGCTCGCGCTGGGGGACCGGTACTCGCTGCGCCTGGGCCTGGAGGCGTGGGCCAAATCCACCGGGGGCCGCATCCCCGCGGCGCTGCTGGAGACGGAGCTGGCGGCGCCCACCGCCACCGACCCGCAGTCCTTCGCGGGCGTGCTCCAGGCGGAAGGCCTGCGCCTGTTGCGTGAGAACGAACCCGCGCGCGCCGCGGAGGTGCTGGAGCGCGCCGAGCGCGTGGTGGAGGACGCGCACCTGCGTCAGGAGTACGTGGCCCCCATCACCCCGTGGCTCGCCACCGCGCGCCGTCGCCTGGCGCAGCAGGCCAGCCCCCTCAACCCCAGGCAGCGCGAACGGCTTCTCAAAGAGGCGGATGGCGTGGCGAAGCGCGCCCATGACGTCGCGCGCACCTACCGCAACAACCTGCCCCATGCGCTGCGCGAGCGCGGACTGATGTGCGCGCTGCGAGGCCGGCCCGCGCGGGCCCGCAGGTACCTGGACGAAGCCCTGCGCGTGGCCGAACAGCTGGAGATGCGCCAGGAGCGCGCGCTGACGCTCCAGGCCCGCGGCGAGGTGGCCCGGGTGCAGGGCTGGCCCGGTGCCGCGCGCGACCTGGAGACGTCGGCGCGCGAATTGGAGGCCATGGAGGACGGCCTGCACAAGGGGACGGAGCACGGCACCGGCGTGGAGACGCTGTCGCTGGTGGACCGCTTCCCTCGCGTGCTGGAGGTGGGGCGCAGGCTCGCCTCCGCCCTGTCGCGCGAGGCCGTCTTTGAAACCGCGCGCCAGTCCATGCAGGAGCTGCTGCGCGCGGAGCGCTGCGCCGTGGTGGATCCGCGCGCGGTGGTGTCCGAGGAGGACGCGAAGAACCAGGGCCTCAGCCGCACCGCGCTCGCACGCGCGCTGGAGACCGGCCGCATCACCGTGCTGGGCCAGGGACTGCCCGGCGGCATCAGCGAGAGCATGGAGCTGCTCGGGGTGCGCTCGCTCTTGTGCGCGCCCCTCCAGGTCCGAGGCAAGACGGTGGCGTGCGTGGTGGCCAGCCACCGCAAGGTGGGCTCGCTCTTCGGCGAGGACGAGGAGCGCCTGGCGTCCTTCGTGGCCGTCCTCGCGGGCGCGGCGCTGGAGAACGCGGAGAACTTCGAGCGCGTCGCCGCCCTCTCCGAGGAGCAGGGCCGCCTGTACCGCGAGGAGCAGGAGGCCGTGCGCCGGCGAGACGACTTCCTGTCCATCGCCGCGCACGAGTTGAAGACGCCGCTCACGTCGCTGCAGCTGCACATCCAGGGGCTCCAGGCGAAGGCCAAGGGCGCGCCCATGCCTCCGGAGAAGCTGACCGCGAAGCTGGAGTCCGCCTTCTCGCAGACCCAGCGGCTGGGGAAGCTGGTCAACGACCTGTTGGACATCTCCCGCATCGCGCAGGGCCAGCTGCACATCAAGCGCGAGGACGTGGACCTGGTGGCGCTGGTGCGCGCCCAGCTGGAGCGCAGCCGCGAGGCCCTGGTCCGCGCCGAGTGCGAGGTGCGCTTCCACGCCAGCGAGCCACGCCTCATCGGCCACTGGGACGCGCTCCGGCTGGAGCAGGTGGTGGGCAACCTCTTGACCAACGCCATGAAGTACGGCGCGGGCAAGCCGGTGGAGGTGACGCTGGACGGCGACGCGACGGACGTGCGCCTGGAGGTGCGCGACCACGGCATCGGCATCGCGGAGGAGGACCGGGCGCGCATCTTCGAGCGCTTCGAGCGCGCGGTGTCCGTGCGCCACTACGGCGGCTTCGGCCTGGGCCTCTGGATTGTCCGCGAAATCGTCCAGGCGCTGGGTGGCAACATCGACGTCGCCGGCGCCCCGGAGCAGGGCTCCACCTTCACCGTCACCCTGCCCCGCTCCGGCTCGCCGATGCACTGACTAGCGGCGCGTCACTTCCAGGTAGATGACGTTGTCCTGCGAGTCGCGGAACAGCCGCACGTTGTCCACCTGCTCCAGCGGCGTCTCCGACAAGAGGTCGCGCATGCCGTCCTCGCCCCGGTAGGTGAGCCACCAGTCCATGAAGGCCTCCATGTAGCCCGTCTCCGGCGGGTGCACCGCGAAGTTGGCCACCAGCAGGCGTCCGCCCGGGCGCAGCATCTGGAAGAGCAGCGCGGTCAGGCGCGCGGCCACGGAGTCCGACAGGTAGTCGTACAGCCCGGCGGAGTACGCGAAGTCCAGGTCCGCGAACGCCACCTTGCCCGCGAGCAGCGAGCGGACCGAGCCGCACACCGGCCGCACGATGCCGCCCGGGTGCAGGCGCGAAATCTCCGCCAGGCTCACCGGGTCCTGGTCGAACGCGATGAGCTCCTGGAGCCGGCGCTCCGCCACCGCGCGCGACGCCTCCGCCTCCCTCAGGTGCCCGCACGCCACCGACAGCACGCGCCCGTCGGGCCGTCGCCCGGCAGTCTCGTCCATCATCCGAGCGAGCAGCTCCCGGCGCTCGCGCACGCTCCGCGCGGACGGCTGCCCGTGCATGTAGCGGTAGATTTCGCGGCCCGCGTGCAGTTCGTCCGCCGCGTGGTCCATGTAGAGGTAGTCAATGAGGGCCGCGTCACCCGCGTAGCCACGTGGCCGTTCGAAGGCGTGCCGGGTGAAGGGGCACTGGTGCAGGAAGGGGCGCATGGGGTGCTTGCGCGCCAGCTCCTGGCAGAAGCGCTTCCACACCTCCGGGCTCCACTGCCGCCGCCGGTGGATGAGTCCCCCGTGAAGGGCGGTCATCCCGGCATGCAGCGTCTCGTCCGGACCCTGCATCATCCGGGAGTGCAGGCTGTCCAGCCACTCTCGCGCCTCCGTGAACACTTCCTCTGGTAAAGGCGCCTCTTCCCGGGGGGGATTCACCAGGACGAGGTGGTTGGCTTCAGGCGCGACTGGGAGAGCCGCGCCGTGGACCGACAGGATGGGCTGGCGCATGGGCATCATCCTGACAACCTGGGAGTGGGGGTCATTCACTTCCCGAGCCCGCGCCTTTCGCCAGGCCCGCCTCCAGTCAGCCGGCCGGGGCTCCCCTGCACCACCCGGCCCACACCGGCCGCACGTGGCGTGACGCACCGGGTCCGTGTGGCCCTCCAGTCACGGTTCTACCCGCAAGGTCCGACAATCCCCGCTCCGGGGGAGGGATTGCGGGGGGGCGCGGTATCCGGCGACAGGCACTGCGGTTAGGATGGCGCGCCCCGCCTGGAAGAGAGCCGCAAGCCGCGCATGAAGATTGAAATCGCCCACCTGCCCCACGACATCATCGAGATCATCTATCCGTCGGAAGTGACGCCGAAGGACGTGACCGAGTACGTCGAGCAACTGAAGAAGGACATCACCGCCCGCGGGGGCTCGGAGTGGTCCGCGCTGGTGGACCAGTCCAGGTTGCGGGTGATGCCCTCCACGGTGGTGGGGGAGATGGCCCGGCTGAACGCCTACGCCCAGCAGCGCGGCATGAAGCGCTCCGCGCGCGTGGTGAGCGACCCCGGCAGCGGCCTGCAGGCGTGGCGCATGACCAAGAACGCCGGCCTCACCATCCCGGCGAAGACCTTCGAGACCCGCTCCGAGGCCCTGTCCTGGCTCGAAGCCCCTGACGCGGACTGAAAGCAGAACCCCCGACATCCCCTACCCCCGGTCCTTCCATGCGACCGCACGGGTCCGTCTACGTCTTCCAGTAACACCCCCTTTCTTCGCTGTATCTGTCGCCGTACCCGTCAGGAGTCACCCCGCATGTCCGTGTCCGCCCCCGCCCGCCGCGCGAAGCTGCTCGGCACCCTGTTCTGTACCCTCACCGCCCTGGCCTGCGGGCCGGCTCCCGAGTCCGGTTCGCCGGAGCAGCAGCCCGCGCTGAACGAGTCGAACGCGCCGGTCGTCTACGGCAACGACGACCGCATGGAAGTCTACGCGCACCCCAGCGCGACGCTGCAGGACCGGGCGCGTCAGTCCACCGTGGCGCTGCTGACGCCGGACTTCATCGACGACTCGAACCCGAACAACATCATCGTGGACCAGACGCCGCTGAGCGAGTGGGAGGGCCTGTGCACCGACCAGCGCTTCTACAACGACCCGGCGCCGGCCTTCTGCTCGGGCACGCTCATCGACGATGACCTGGTGCTGACCGCGGGCCACTGCGTGACGAGCGCGGCGGAGTGCGCCGACACGCGCTTCGTCTTCAAGTTCTACAAGACGTCGGAGAACACGCTGGAGACCATCACCAGCCAGGACGTCTTCTCCTGCAAGAGCATCGTGGTGCGCCGGCAGTCGTCGAACAGCGCCGGCGACCTGGACTACGCCATCATCCGGATGGACCGCTCGGCGGCGCCGCGCTTCACCCCCGCTCCGGTGCGCGCGGGCAACACCGCGATGACCGTGGGCCAGAACGTGGCCGTCATCGGCAGCGGCAGCGGTCTCCCGGTGAAGATCGACTCGGGCGGCTCCGTCCGCGCGGTCAACTCCGGCCTCAAGGACTACTTCGTCGCGACCACGGACACCTTCGCGGGCAACTCCGGCTCCGCCGTGTACGAGACGGCCACCAACACCATCGCGGGCATCCTGGTGCGCGGCGACGAGGACTACGTGCTGCGCTCGGGCCAGGGCTGCTACGAGGTCAACGTGTGCTCGGAGACGGGTTGCGGTGGTGAGGAGATCACCTACGTGAACCAGGCCATCACGGCGTTCTGCGCGGCCAACACCAACGTGCGGCTGTGCAACACCACGCCGCCCCCCGCGACCAACTACGTCTTCACCGCGTCCAACACCTCCAGCGCCACGCGCAGCACCATCAACGGCACGGTGACGCTCAAGGCCGGCGACAAGCTCACCGTGGGCACCTGCGGCGTCACCGGCGCGGCCCTCACCAGCGGGGACTCCTTCCTGCGCCTGCGCGGCCCGACGGGCACGGAGGTCGCCTCCAACGACGACGGCTGCGGCAGCGGCTACGGTTCGAAGATCAGCTACACGGCCAGCGTCGCGGGCACCTATGAAGTCCGCGCCGGTTGCTACCAGGCCGGCAGCTGCGCCGGCACGGTGGCGTGGGAGATTGTCTCGGGCGGCACGACGACGCCCGCGAGCGGCACCCAGGCCTTCAACGTCAGCGACACCGCCAACGCCACGCGCAACACGCAGAACGCGAACGTGGACATCGCCCCCGGCCAGACGCTGACCTTCGGCAGCTGCGGCGTGGGGAGCGCGACGGGCACCGGTGACACGGTGGTGCGCCTGTTCAACGCCGCCGGCCAGCAGGTGACGTTCAACGACGACGCCTCCGGCTGCGGCTCGCTGTCCCGCGCGTCCTACACCGCGCCGGCGAGCGCGGGCGGCGCGTACCAGATTCGCGTGGGCTGCTTCGGCAGCGAGGCGTGCAGCGGCACGCTGGCCTGGACCCTCCAGTAGCCTCCCGCGTCTGAGCTGTCCTTCCGGGCCTGTCGCTCCCTCGTGATACGGGGAGGGACGGGCCCGGTGTCTTTTGGCGCCCAGCCGCTCCTGCCCCGGGGGCTTCCCTCCCCACCCGAGGCTTGACACCTTGGAGGGCGAGGTCTAACGCAAGGCGCCATGAGCACACCCCGCTTCCCGCCGTCGCCCCGCCGCCCCGTGAGCACCGAGGGTCCGCTGCGAGTCCTGCTGCTGGAGAACATCCACGCCTCGGCCCAGGAGATGCTGAAGGTGGAGGGTTTCGAGGTGGAGCGGCTGTCCGCCGCGCTCAAGCCGGAGGACCTGGCGGAGCGGCTCAGGGGCGTGCACCTGCTGGGCATCCGCAGCAAGACGACGGTGCCGGAGGAGGCGCTGAAGTACGCGGAGGACCTGCTGGCGATTGGGGCCTTCTGCATCGGCACGAACCAGGTGGACCTGCTCGCCTCCAGCGTGCACGGCGTGCCGGTGTTCAACGCGCCGTTCAGCAACACGCGCAGCGTGGCGGAGATGGTGCTGGCGGAGGTGGTGGTGCTGACGCGCCAGCTCTTCGACCGCAGCCGCGAGGTGCACACGGGGCAGTGGCGCAAGGTGGCCACGGGCAGCCACGAGGTGCGCGGCAAGACGCTGGGCATCATCGGCTACGGGCACATCGGCTCGCAGCTGGGCGTGCTGGCGGAGGCGCTGGGCATGCGCGTCCTCTACTACGACGTGATGACGAAGCTGCCGCTGGGCAACTCGCGGTCGGTGGCCACGCTGAACGCGCTGCTGGCGGAGTCCGACTTCGTGACGCTGCACGTGCCGGCGCTGGCCTCCACTCACCTGATGATGGGCGCGGAGCAGCTGGCTGCCATGAAGCCGGGCGCGTGCCTCATCAACGCCAGCCGCGGCACGGTGGTGGACATCCCGGCGCTGGCGCAGGCGCTGCGCTCCAAGCACCTGGGAGGCGCGGCGGTGGACGTGTATCCGGAGGAGCCGGAGGGCAATTCCGACGGCTTCGTGACGGAGCTGCAGGGGCTGCCCAACGTGGTGCTCACGCCGCACATCGGCGGGTCCACGGAGGAGGCGCAGGCGTCCATTGGCAAGGAGGTGGCCACGTCGCTGCTCAAGTTCGTGAAGGGTGGCGCGACGACGGGTGCGGTGAACTTCCCCAACGTGGAGGCGCCCATCAACCCGGGCACCCACCGCATCATCAACGTGCACCGCAACACGCCGGGCGTGCTGCGTGACATCAACCGCATCGTGTCCGACCTGAACGCCAACATCCACGCGCAGGTGCTGAGCACGGACGCGAACGTGGGCTACCTGGTGATGGACCTGGACCAGGACGTGTCCCGCCAGGTGTGCGAGGCCATCGCCGGGCTGGAGACGGACATCAAGACGCGCATCGTGTCCTGAAACGCCGGGCGCTGGACCGCGCCCTCAGGCGTCCAAAATCTTCCCCGGGTTGAGGATGCCCGCGGGGTCCAACGCGCGCTTGAGGGTGCGCAAGAGCTCCATCTCCCCGGGCGCGCGCGTGTAGTCCAGATAGTCCTTCTTGAGCAGGCCGATGCCGTGCTCGGCGGAGATGCTGCCGCCGTGCTTGCGCACGAGGTCGAACATGGCGTGGTCGGACTGCTTCGCGTGGGCGAAGAAGTCCGCCTTCTCCACCGCGTCCGGCTTCATCACGTTGACGTGCAGGTTGCCGTCACCGATGTGGCCGAAGAGGCAGATCTCCCAGCCCGGGTAGCGGCTGGCGAAGATGGCATCCAGCTCCGCGCAGAACGCCTCCAGGTTCGCCACCGGCAGGGAGATGTCGTTCTTGTGCAGCACGCCCGTGGCGGACAGGCTCTCGCTGATGGACTCGCGCAGGGACCACAGCTCCTGCGCCTGCGCCGCGCCCTGCGCCTGGGTGCCGTCGGTGACGAGCCCGCGCTCGAAGAGGGAGCCGAGCCACGCCTCCACCGCCGCCGGGTCACCGCCCTCGGACTCCAGCAGGACGTAGCAGCCGCTGGGGGCCTCGAAGGGCGAGCGCAGCTTGCGGTGGCGCTGCACGCGGGCCAGGCACTTGTCGGTGAAGAACTCGTAGGCGGAGAGCACCAGCGGCGCCTGGCGCGCGTCTCGGAACAGCCGCAGCACGGCGGCCACGTCCGGCACCGCGAAGAGGAAGACGTCCTGCTTGCCGGGCAGCCGCGTCAGCTTGAGCGTGGCCTCCGTGATGACGCCCAGCGTGCCCTCGCTGCCGATGAAGAGCTGGCGCAGGTCCGCGCCGGTGTTGTTCTTCTCCAGCGCGCCGTTGAGCTCCAGCACCTGCCCCTGCGCCGTCACCACCTGGAGGCCCAGCACCCACTGCCGGGTGAGGCCGTAGCGAATGACCTTCACGCCGCCCGCGTTGGTGGCGATGTTGCCGCCCACGGTGCTGCTGCCCTTGGACGCGAAGTCCACCGGCCAGGTGAGCCCGTGCGGCGCGCAGTGCTGGTGCACTCCTTCCGTCACCGCGCCGGCCTGCACGCGCACCGTGTTGCCCAACAGGTCCACGGGCTCCATGCGGGTCATCCGCTTGAGCGACAGCACCACCTCGCCGTGCATGGCCACCGCCCCGCCCGCCAGGCCCGTGCGCCCGCCGGAGGGCACCAAGGCAACGCGGTGCTGGTGGCACAGCGCCACGAAGCGGGCCACCTCCTCCGTGGTGCGAGGAAAGACCACCGCACCCGGCGCAGGGGCGTACACGCGCGTCCAGTCGCGGCCGTACTCCTGGAGCTCCGCGGGCTCCCGGGTGAGGAAGTCGGCGGGGAAGGACTCGGCGATGGCGCGGAGGAAGTCGGCGGGCAGCGCGGCGGTGGACATGGGTCCAGGCGTATTGCACGCCCCGGGGCATGACAAGCCCGGCGGCGCCCCGGCGCACAGGGCCTGACGCATGCCGGGCCGGAAAAGAGCCAAGGAGTCCGGCTCTCTCCGTATAGGGCTCGGACGCCGCGCCCCCGTCGCGGCCCTGCCCTTTCGAGGAACATCCATGTCGTCGCTCCGCGCACTCGCCCTGCTGGCCACCCTGTTCCTTGCTCCGAGCACCGCCCGGGCCCAGACCCAGCCGGAGCAGCCCGACTGGGGCGTGCCCTATGTCTTCGCGACGGTGGACTCCTACACCACGGGCCCCATGGCGCTCGAAGTCACCGGGACGCTCGTGGGAGAGAGCACGCCGCGCACCTTCCGGTTCTGGGCGGGGGGGTACTCGAACGAGGCGAGCGTCTCCGTGGAGGCGGAACGGTGTGACCGGCTGGCGCTGCTCGCCATGACCCGGCCAGGGCGCTTCCTGTTCACGTGGAAGTGGGAGAACTCCGCCACCAACTACGTGACCTGCACGCTGACCCGCCAGTAGCCCGGGCCCTCTTCCATGGACACGCGGATGCGCATGATGCGGACGTGGGTGTGGCTCGCCCTGGGACTCCAGCTTGGCTGTGGTGGCGGCGTGGGTCCCCGGGACCTGGACGGCGACGGCCATCCGGCGGAGCTGGACTGCGATGACGCGAACCCCACCATGTGGCGGGCCGTCACGGGCTACGCGGACACGGACGGGGACGGCATTGGAGACGCGGCCCAGCCCGTCACCTGCGTAGGCGACACGACAAAGGGTTGGGCCCAGGAGGCGGGTGACTGCGCCCCCGGGGATGCCACCCGCTGGCGCTCGGTGCCGGGGCTGTATCCAGACGCGGACGGAGACGGGGCCACGGGCACGGGGCCGGTGACGGCCTGCGTGGGAGCCACGGTCGCGGGCTACCAGGAGCAGCCGGGCGCGCCTGACTGCGATGACGGGGATGCGGAGGTGTCGGCCCTGTCACAGGTGTGGGCGGACACGGACGGGGACGGCGTGGGCGCGGGGATGGCCATCGCGTGGTGCCCGAGCCGGGGACGCCCGCCGCCCTCGGGGTACGCACTCACCGAGGGCGACTGCGCGCCCGGAGATTCGAAGCGCTGGCGGATGCTCCCCTTCACGCACCGGGACGCGGACGGGGACGGACTCGCGGTGGCGATGGAGGGCACGGTGTGCTCGGGCGAGCAGCCGCCCTTGGGCTACGACACCGTGTCCGACCCGGAGGACTGCGACGACCGCGACGCGAATCGCACGGTCCGGGTCGAGCGCTGGTTGGATCCGGACGGGGATGGCTACGGCGACGGAGCGCCGGTGCTCCGCTGCGCGGGTCCGGGGGAGTCCGCGCCAGGAGAGACCTTCCGGGGCGGGGACTGCGCGCCAGGTGACGGCACCCGCTGGCGGCATCTGTACTACGCCGCGCGGGATGCGGATGGCGACGGCCGCCTGGCACCGGCGAAGGGCGAGGTGTGCAGCGGCTTCTGGCTGCCCGCGGGCTATGCCTGGGAGGAGCGCGACGACGACTGTGATGACGCGAACGGAGCGGTGTACTTCACCTGGAGCGTCCACGCGGACGCGGACGCGGACGGCGTGGGGTCCGGCGTGGCGGTCTCCGTCTGTGGCGGGGCGACCGTGCCCACGGGCTACTCCACGCAGGACACCGACTGCGCGCCCCAGGACGCGACCGCGTGGCGGATGCGGAGCTTCACCCACCGGGACGCCGACGGCGACACGTACACCGTGGCCCAGAGCGGTACGGTCTGCTCGGGCACGACCCTGCCCGCGGGCCATGCCTCCCAGCCGCTGTCGGGCGAGGACTGCGACGACTCGAACGCCACCGTCTACCGGAGCCTGAAGGCCTACTCGGACACGGATGGAGACGGCGTGGGCGCGGGAGCACCGACGGTCCTCTGCACCAACGGCCAGGTTCCCAGCCCCTGGTCCGACCGTGGCACGGACTGCGCCGAGGAGGATGCGGCGCGCTGGCAGAAGCTGACGGCCCTCCACGCGGACCGGGATGGGGACGGCGTCACCGCGCCCATCCCCGCGCAGTTCGTCTGCTCGGGACAGGCGTTGCCCGCGCCCTACTTCTTCAAGGCCGTGGGCCAGGACTGCGATGACGCGGACGCGGCCCGCTACCGGTGGACCTACCTCTACCGCGACCAGGACGCCGACGGCGTCGGGGCCACGCCCCGGCAGATGACGTGCATCGGCCAATCGGTGCTCGCCGGCTGGTCGCGGTACGGGGATGACTCGGATGACCAGGACGCCGCCGTCCAGACGGACGAGGCCGCGGAGGAGGAGCTGAGCCTCATCCTGGACCTGTGAGCCCTACGCCTCGAGGAAGGCCAGCAGTGCTTCGTTGATGACGTCCTGGTTGACGGAGCACATGCCATGGCTGAAGCCGGGGAAGACCTGGAGCTTCGCGCCCTTCACGAGCGCGGCGGTGAGGCGCGCCGAGTCGTCGATGGGGACCATCTGGTCGTCATCGCCGTGCATCACCAGCGTGGGCACGTCGATGCGGGCCAGGTCGGCGCGGAAGTCCGTCTCGGAGAAGGCCTTGATGCAGTCGTACTCGGCCTTGAGGCTGCCCATCAGTCCCTGGAGGCGGAAGCTCTCGCGCAGCCCTTCCGACACCTTCGCGCCGGGCCGGTTGAAGCCGTAGAACGCCAGGCTCAGCTCCTTGAAGAAGCTGGAGCGGTCCCCGCGCACGCCCGCGCGGATGTCATCGAAGGCCTCCATGGGCACACCCTTGGGGTGCCAGTCCGTCTTGAGCATGATGGGCGGCACCGCGCCGATGAGCACCGCCTTCGCCACGCGCCCGGTGCCGTGGCGCCCGATGTAGCGGACCACCTCACCACCGCCCGTGGAGTGGCCCACGTGGACGGCCTTGCGCAGCCCCAGCGCGGAGGTCAGCTCCGCCAGGTCATCCGCATACGTGTCCATGTCGTGGCCATCCCACGGCTGGGAGGAACGCCCGTGTCCCCGGCGGTCATGGGCGAGGGTGCGGTAGCCGCGCTCGGACAGGAACAGCATCTGGCCCTCGAACGCGTCGGCCGTGAGCGGCCAACCGTGCGAGAAGACGACGGGCGGACCCTCCTTCGGGCCCCAGTCCTTGAAATAGAGCTGGGTGCCATCGCGCGTGGTGAGGAAGCTGCCGGAGATTCTTCCCGTCTGCGTTTCACTGGTCATGTGCCCGTCCTTCGAGGTGGCGAGTCCAACCGCCTGCGACGGTCCGTATTTCCCCTCGATGCCGGGCATTGCGCGTTGGGGGTCAAGCCCTCAGTGTCGCTGACGCGGGCCCGCGTGGCCGTCATCCCCGTCGCGGTGCCAGTAGGACGCGGCCTTGACCCACTCCGCCGGGTGGCCGCGCTCCTCGATGACGTAGGTCCGCAGCTCGCGCACCCACTCCGCCTCGCCCGCCAGCCACACGAAGCCATCCCCCGGCGGAGGCGTGAACTTCGCCAGTTCGCGCCGCAACAGCGCGCCATCTCCGGGCCCCGGCTCTCCACGCACCACCCAGGTCGGGTGCCAGGAGGCCTTCGTGACGAAGGTCTGCTGCTCGGACGCGTGGGCCACGACCGCCACGGTCGTCACGGGGACGCCCGGACGCAGCAGCTCCACCCGGCGGCCGAGCGCCGGCAGCGCGCTCTCATCGCCCACCAGCAGGTACCAGTCGAAGTCATCGGGCACGAGCTGCGAGCCCTTCGGTCCGCCAATCTCCAGCGTGGAGCCGACCTTCGCGCCGGCGGCCCATTCCGTCGCGGGACCGGAGCCGTGCAGCGCGAAGTCGATGGTCAGCGTCTGGCCGCGGTTGTCGTAGGCGCGAGGCGTGAAGTCACGCATCACCTGCTCCCCCGCCTGCGGGAAGAACAGCTTGATGTGGTCATCTGGCGACGGGCTGCTGAAGTCCGCCAGGTCCGGCGACGCGAAGTGGATGCGCCGCATGCGAGGCGTCACGGACTCCACGCCACTGACGACCAGGCTGCGCCGCCGCAGCTCGTGGCGCACGCGAACGATTTGATGCAGGTCCTGGGTGCTCATGAGCGGAGCCTCTCGATCTTCTGCGCGGCCTCGTCGATCAACGCCGCCACGTCGAGCACGACCTTCTTGTCGACGCCGGGCGACAGCGTGTCGAACAGCACGCTCTTCAGGTTCTGCATCGCGCGCCGGACCGGAGCCGCGTCCGTGCGCTCGCGAAGCTCACCGGCCTCTGCGAGCCGTCGCAGCAGCCCCTCCACTACCTTCGCGTTCTCCGCGAGCAGCGCCTTGCCCTGTGCCGTGATGGCGAAGAGCTTGCGCTGCGTGTCCGTCGTGTCCGGCTCGCCCACCAGCTCCATGTCCTTGAGCAGGGTGAGCGTGGGGTAGATGACCCCGGGGCTGGGGGCATACACGCCCCGGCTCAAGCCCTCGATGGCCCGGATGAGGTCGTACCCGTGCCGGGGCTCCGCGTTGATGAGGTGGAGCAGGACGAGGCGCAGCTCGCCGCCCTCGAACATCCGATGCCGCCCACCGCCGGGGCCGCCGTGCCGCCCCCGGTGGCCCTCCCCGCGCTCATGGTGATGCCAGTGCTCCGAGTCGCCCCGGTCTCTTCCGTGTCTGCCGCGCATGTCGCGTCCTCTCAGGGGTTCAAGATACCTTCCAGATGGCTCTGAGATATATCTCAGCATTATCTGGTGCAACCCGATCTGCGGGCACCCTGCCGGGCCAGCCCTCGGGTCATACGTCGCCCAGTCTGGCGGGCTTGTCAGGGCTGACCGCTATGAACGGGCTCTGCACGCCGCACCGGAGCGCAGCCAGGAGGCAAGAGCGATGGGCAAGCGCGGGCGGGCGGTTCGGTGAAGGGCCTGGGAGTGGACGATGCGCGCTGACGTCCTGCTCGGGTGCATGGCACTGCTCCTCACCGGCTGCGCTTCGTTGCCTCCCGGGCCCGGAAGGACGCTGAGCTACACGTCCCGCACGGAGACTGACGCCCCTGGAGTACGAGCGTCGAACGACGAGGCACCGCGTGCATCTGCCTCGGAGCCGAGGGTCACGCCCCGCGAGGAAGCGCCTCCCCTGTACCGCCGCAAGACCGTCCGCGAAGCGGTGACGGGGGTACGCCCCGTTCGTGCGGTGGCCCTGGCGGACGTCACCCGCTCCGACGACGTGCAACCGGATGCCTGGGAGCAGTTGCTGACGAACGCGGGACTGGAAGCGCGAGACGAACGCACCCTGGGAGGCACGCTGACGCCTACTCAAGCGGCGCGACTGATGGGAGTGCTCCTGGGCAAGCCCGTCACGTTGAGCACCTTCCCGCCTCGCATGGCCGCGGGCTTCCTCCTGCGCGAGGTGATGGAGGGAGGCGAAGTCACCCGGAAGGAGCTGTCGCGACGGGTGGAGCGATTCTCCCGGGAGCAGGTCGCGGTGTTGAGACCGGATGGCTACCTCGCGTGGGCACTCACCGGGAGTACCCAACAGAAGGTGGCAACGGTCGAATGGAAGGACGGCGCCTTCCGAGCGCATGGCTTCGAACTGGGCCGCTTCTACAGCGGTAAGGGCGGCGTCTTCCGGAACGTGGACGCGCAGCTTCAGGCTTCGGATTGGCGGCCCCTGGCCGAGGTGTACGACGACGCGGACGTCATCAGCCGCACCCTGGATGGAGCCGAGGACGCCGTCGTGGAGCTGTACCACGCGCTGGGACAGTTGCTCACGCGCCCCGTGGACAGCATCGCGGGATTGAGCCACCTGCCAGCGGGCGTGGCGGCGCTCATCGCGGCATCGCCCGCGTACTGGGAGCGCTTCCAGTCCATGACCCGTGGCGAGCAGATCCGCGAAGTGTCGCGACTGACGACGGGGATGCTCGTCACCTGGGGCGCGGCGTCGGCCACGACACGGACGTTGAAGGGGATGGCGGTGGGCGCGGAGGCCACGCTGCCAGTGCTCTCGATGTCGGCGGAAGGCGTGCTGGCGTTGGAGCGCGTCTCGGTGTCAGCGGGGCGCGCGGCGGCAGCGCTGAGCGGCGGGCCAGGTGCGGCCATCATTCTCCAACGCGTTGATGACTCCGCGGGCTCAGGAGGTGGCGACGATGGAGGCCCACAAGGGACAGGTCCTTCAAGCGGGCCGAAGGGTTACTCGTCCTTCAAGTCCTTCAAGCGGGCCATGGGACCTGCGGGTGACGGAAAGGAGTGGCACCACATCGTGGAGCAGACCGAAGGGAACGCGACCCGCTTTGGGCCACATGCTCTCCACAACAGCGAGAACATCGTCGCACTTGGCAAGGATGTTCACAGTGGAGTGAGTTCTCTCTACTCGTCGAAGCGGCCTAGACTCACGAACTCGGAAACCCTGACTGTGAGACAGTGGCTGAGCACTCAATCCTTCGAAGCGCAACGAGACTTCGGATTGGTGGCGATCCAGCACGTGACGAGAGGAATCTGGTGACGGACCTCGAAAAGTGGGTGGAGGAGTTCGCGCTGAACGTGTCAGCGCAGACGGCAGCCATCGCGCGTGGAGATGCCAAGGCGGGGAACAAGCATGCGGATCGTTACATCGCTGCTGTTCGGAAGTTGAAGGGGCAGGGAGATGCGGGGCGGGATGCGCTTGCGGTGCTGCTCAAGCACCCTGACAAGGACGTCAGCACCATGGCGGCGGCATACCTCTTGAGGCATCGGACGGCCGAATCGAAGGCTGTCCTAGAAGAGGCTGCGCAAGGTGAAGGGTTGATCGCCTTTGAAGCCGCGCAGGTGCTGAAGAACTGGGAAGCAGGTGTTTGGGCGCTGGATCCGGGATGATCTTCCAAGGCGCGTGGCGTTGAGGACAGAGGCACGCTGATCATTCTGCCCCCCGAGCACATCGCACTGACGCTGACAAACGGCCCGGGCAACAGGTGCCCGGGCCGCCGAGTGTCCTCCGCTACGGGTGGCTGGCGGGGTCCGCCGGGTTGGTGCCCGCGGCCCGTTCATCACCGTCCAGGAAGCCGTCCAGGTCCCGGTCGATGCCCACGCGCAGGCCTGAGCCCAGCGGCGCGCAGGTGTACGTCAGCACGCCCTGGCTCGCGGCCACGCCCGAGCGCAGCGACGCGGACGGCACCAGCGGCAGCGCCGCTCGGTCCGCCTTGAACTGCCCGCTGCCCAGGTAACGGAAGCCCATCTCGTGCGTACCCGCGCGGCCCTTCGCCACCAGGTCGCATTCGCCCGCGTCCGCGCGCGCCATCAGCAGGTCGATGCGCGTCCCCACCACCGCCGCGTTGGTCGCGGTGAGCGTCACCTGCTGCCCGACGATGGGCGCCAGGTTGGTCTCGAAGGCGAACATGTACTGCTCCATGTCCTTCTTCGCCTGGAAGCCCGCGGGCGTGTCCGGGATGCCCACCTGGTTGAAGATGGGGTGGAAGTCGAAGCCGCTGTTGAAGAGGAACAGCGTGGGGATGGCGCCGTCGCTGTTGAAGCCCGTGCCGCGCACCTGGTCCCCCAGGAACGGATCCACCGGCGTGTTGCCGAAGGGGAAGCCGGCGCCGAACATGCCGACCTTCTGGTACAGGTTCCTCAGGTGCGGGACCTTGGGGAACAGCGGCTCCGCGTCGAAGGAGCTGCGGCCGTCCGTGCCGAAGAAGCCCTTGAAGGGGCCCTCGCCCGGGTTCGCGTTCACGTCCACGCGGTGGCAGGACTCGCACGACCCCGGGAAGAAGCTGGTCGTGTTCGTGAAGAAGTCCTTGCCCGCCTGCTGCGAAGCCGTGAGCGAGTTGTCCAGCTTGCGGATGGGGTTCGGCGGATAGACGACCTGGAGGATGAAGTCGGAGAACTTCTGCATCTCCACTTCCGTCAGCTGCGCGCTGCGGCCCAGCAGGTCCTTGAACGCGGGGTTGAACTGCTTGAACGCCGCGACCTCGTCGAAGGTGCCGCTGTTGGGCTGCACGCTGGGCGCGCTGTCGCCGCCGGTGCGGTCTCCACGCCAGTGCATGGGGCCCTGGTTGGCCATGCCGCGCAGGCTCTGCGTGGACAGGGGGCCCTTCATCGGATGGAAGGATGTGTCCTGGCCGAAGGTGGGGTCCGTGCCGAACTCCGGCAGCACCGGGACGATGGGGTTGTAGCTCGCCTTCACGTCACCGTCCGGGTTGCCCAGGTCCCAGGTGGTGCTGTCGAAGTCGCCGAAGATGTGGCAGCTGCCGCAGGACGAGTCTCCGTGGCTGGAGCTGCTGCGCGCGTCGTAGAGGAACGGGCGGCCCTGCACCACGCTGACCGGCTCCGGGTTGAACATGGGCAGGTGCGCGACCTCCGTCTTCGTCGCGGTGTTGACGACGGAGATGGCGTTGTCGAAGCGGGTGAGCACGTACAGGCGCCCCCGGGCTTCATCCAGCACCAGGCCGGTGGGGCCACCGCCCGTCAGCGCGACCTGGTTCGCGGTGGAGGGCGTGAAGGTGCCGGACTCCAGCTGGGACGTGGCGTACACGCCCAGCTTCGATGAGCCGAACGCGGCGACGTAGAGCGTGGCGCCGTCGGACGTCACGGCCATGCCCGTGGGCTGCGCGAGGCTCTTCTCGCTCTCAGCATTGGGCGTGGCCGCGCAGCAGGCCGCGTAGTTGATGTGCGTGTTGAGGTGGCGGGGCGTGACGGAGGGCGCACTGGGGCCGCCCAGCACGGTGATGCGGCTTTCGTGCAGATGGCCGCGCAGGGTGTTGCCCGTCAGGGTGCCGGGGCCCTCGAAGCGCAGGTCGTTTCGCGCTTCGGTGTTGCTCACGTAGACCTTCCCGCTCACCGGGTTGACGGCCATGTTGAACAGGATGGTGCCCACGCCCGCGTAGGTGCCCGCCGCGCCGGACACCTGCACGGGCGGGTTGGCGTTGGCGGAGATGGCGAAGACGTCTTTGTCCGGCAGGGTGAAGCGGAGCGAGTCCGTCCACGGGCGGTTGAGCATGTCCAACCAGTCCTCGCCGTTGTACTTCACGATGACGGAGACCTCCGGGGCGGGGATGCCCTGGTGGTTGACGTTGGGGCCGGGGACGCCGCCCTCGGACTCGCCGCCGTTGGGCACCAGGCTCTCGTGGACCACGGAGGTGCGGTTGCCGGAGTGGAACGCGGCCGCGTACACCCGGCTGCCGTCCGGAGTCGCCGCGAGCGCGCGAGGCGTGTCACCAAACAGGGTGAGGCGGGTGAGCGGCGTACCGCCCAGCGTCGTGCCCAGGCTGTCCGAGTCGAACACCCAGACGTCCGCGCGGCCAACGCCCGGCGTGGTGAGCTGCGGGTCGAACCCGGTGTTCTGTCCGCGGTGCGCGGCGGTGATGAACGCGCGCTTCCTGCCAGTGCCCGCGAAGACGATGTCGCGAGGCTCGTCGCCCACGAGCAGCGTGCGCGTCACGCTGCCGCCCTGTCCGTTCGCGTCCACCTTCACGACGCTGACGCTGTCGGACAGGTGGTTGACCACCCACACCTCGTTGTTGGTGCGCGCGGCCACGGCCACGGGCTCCAGGCCCACGGGCACGGAGCCCTTGTGGGTGAGGCCGCTGGTGCCCACCTGGAAGATCTCCAACCGGTTGTCCGGCGTGTTGACGGCGTAGAGCCACTGGCCGTTGGGAGACAGGGCCAGCGGACGCACCTGGCCACTTTCAAAGACGGTGAAGTGCTGCGCGTGCGACGGGCTGCCCATGGCGAGGCCCAACAGCAGCGTCGCCGCGGACGCGGTACGTTTGAAGACGCGGCGCACCGCCGGGTGTCTGGCTTTCATGAATGTCTCTCGGGAAAGGGGGGCTGGGGACCCCGGCTTCACTGTAGGTATGGCGTCTGACATTGAGGGACGGGTGGACCCGGACCCGGTGGAATCGTTGCGCGGCGCAACGACTCCCTCCCTGTGTACGCAGTGAAGGGCGTTCCCTGGTCGGACCGCCGTCAACGAGGCCAGTCGCGCAGGATCCGTTCGGCGGCATCCTGCTGGTCCCATTGCACCCGGCCGGTCAGCGCCAGGCCCCGGTGCTCAATGCGGATTCGCCGCCACACCGGGAAGCCCGGAACATGGCGCGCGTCCACGCGGGCCCAGGCCACGCCTCCGGTGGCCTCCACCATGCGCGACACGCAAGCGTCGAAGTCCGCCTCCGGCAGCCAGCGCAGCGCATCCAGCACCTGGTCCGATTCAAAGTCGCGCAGCGCCGTCGGCCTGCCGGTGACGGCGCTCAAGGCCTGGGGACTCTTACCCTCCGGAATGAAGGAAAGTCCCTGGGGCCCCAACACGCAGAACCCCTCACGCCGGCCGAGCTTCGCGGGAAACAGCGCCACGCTGTCCAGGCGCACACCCGCCCGGGCCGCGCCGCGCAGTGGAGGCTGACGGTGCAGCTCCACGAGCAGGGCGACCGCCGTGCCTCCGCGGACGGAGCGTGCATGGAGTCGCCGATCTCCCTCTACCTTGAGGTCCACACTCTGTTCCAGCCGGAAGCCGTCAGGGGAAATGCTGCCCAGCCGCACCTCCTGCGGCTCACCGAACACCGGCGCCCAGATGAGCCGCTCGCTGGTGAGCCGGATCCGCCCCGAACGCAGGAGCTGGGATGCCACGATGCCAAGGGTGCCCGACACCAGGCAGGCCATCACCGGGACAATCATCGACCTGGGGAGGACGAATGACAGCAGCAAGGCCAGCGCGGGCAGCGCTCCCAAGGCGAACACCAGACGCGGCGACACTTCCTGCCTCAGGAACATGGGCACGAGGCTCGGGTCCGAGCTTCGCCGGGTATCGTCCTCGAAGACGAGCACCTCGCCCGGCTTCAGCGCCCAGCTCGCGGGTTGGCGCACCAGCGCATCCAGCCGCGTCAGCGCCTCTTCCAGCGAAACGTCCTCCCGCGCCACCGTCAGCACATCCAGCCTGCGCCGGGCCAGCCGCGTCAGCCGCTCCCGCCGGGCCGACAACTCCCGGGCCGCCTTCACCACGGGCGTGTCGTCCGGCCAGGCCTCCTGAGCCGCGCGGCGCTGGACGCGCTCCAGCGCCTCCACCACCGTCCGAGCCTCGGCCACGAGCGCGGGCACCAACTCCGGACGCCGCACCAGCACCCGCCGCCACCGCCGGCCGGACAGCGCCTTCTCCAGCTCCGCATACGGGCGCCGCGCCGCCGCGAGGACCTCCGCGCGGCCCTCCAGCTGACGCTCGACGTCCGCCACCGTGAGGCCTGTCGGGGCAGTGATGGGACGTAACCGCTCGGGCATCGCGCGGGACAGCATAGCGCCGTGGACTGCAAGCCCCCACGCCGTTACTCGACCGGCGGCTCCAGTTCCAATCGCTCACACTGACGCAGCATCTCCTGCGCATCAGCGGGTTCGTCGGGCGAGGGCGGCGCCACCTCCGACCAGGGCACGGACGGCTGGTCCGGCGTTCCCATCGACTCCTTCAGGAGCGCGATGAGGTCCCTCGCGGGGTCCCTGGGAAACGACGTCACCACCCGCAGCGGCCGAGGCACGCCGGGCGGCAACTCCTCGCTCGGAAGCGCGGCGGCCTGGAGCAACAGCGCGGGCGAGGGCGCCGGGGCCACCACCGCCACGGGCTCCGCGGGCAGAAGGTCATCCGGGTCGAATCCGAAGGGCACCTGGGGCACAACCTGGAGCGACACGGCCTCGCGCTCCACGTCCGGCTCATCCCCCTCCATCGGGATGCACCGCAGGGTGTTCAAGCGGGGCGTGGGCGCGTCCTCAAGCGTCGGCGTGGACACGGCGTCCATGCGCTCCGGCGACAGGGGCTCTTCCACCCTGGGAGGCCACAGGGGCACCTGCAGCAGCACCACGGCCGGCTCGCGCAGGGGCAGCGAGCGCACGCGCGCGCCTCCCAACTCCACCGCCGCCTTCGTCACCGCGGCGGCGTGCTCCGCGAGCACCCGCTCCGCCCAGGTCTTCAACCACCGCGCCAGGGACAGCACCCAGGCAAGGTGCCGCCGCGCGCGAGGCCGCGCCACCAGGGCCTCGACTGGCGGAGCCGCGTGCATCGTCACTCCTCCTTCACCGGCATCCGGATGATCCACGGCGACGTCCCGGTGGCCAGCCCCTCCGACTCCACCGACAGCAGCTCCCCTTCCGCGCGCACCTCCAGCCGGCCCAGCGACTCCCCCCGCGGCGGGCGGGGAAAGTGGAAGTGCCCCTCCGCATCCGTGCGCGTGCTCAACTGCAGCGAGGGCAGCGCCACCCACGCGTCCCGGATGGGCACGTCACCGGGCCCCACCACCCGACCCAGCAGGGGGGCCTGCGCGGACGCCCCGCCCACCAATGACAGACATCGCACCTCCGCCAGGGGTTGCTCCTTGCGCACCTGCACCCGCAGGCGGAAGGAGGGACGCGGCACGGAGCGCAAACCCGCCCACAGCGCCGCCGGCACCGGGCTCAGGTCCACCTCCAATTCCTTGTCGCCCATGGCCGCGAAGACCAGGTCACCCAGCAGCCGGTGCGCGCGCTCGGGCGTCTCCGCGCCCACCGTCACCAGATAGCAGACGGTGAACTGCAGGGCGCCCTGCTTCCCAGCCCGGGTCAGGGGCGCCGGCCCCAGCTCCAGGAGGTAAAGACAGACACCCCGGTCCAGGGCCTCGCGGTCGGGCACGCCCAGGTGCACCGGCGCGTCCGTGGCAATGCGTCCCACCCACGCTCTCATGCGCAGATCGACTTCGTCGATCATCCTTGGCCCCCCGGTTTCCGGCCCTGAATGCCACGTCACCGTTTCCTCTCATCATACGCTCGCATCGAGAGGTTTTGCTGGACATCACCCAGGGGATTGAACAGGACGTCCTTGATTTGACAGGCATTGCACGCATTCCCAGGTCCTGGGGTACAGCGCAGCGTGTCGGGAACCGGGCAGTCCCGCCACCGCGGGTCGGGGCATCCCGGAAAGCCCGTACGGGTTTCGCGTGAAGCACTTCATTTCCTGCTCGCCTTCCGCGAAGAATGGCCGCTGGGCCGGCATTCACCGTGGAACTTTCGTCATGACGATGGACTCTTCTTCCTTGAGACGACGACACCCTTCCCTTCTCTCCTCCGGCATCGCCCTGGGGTGCCTGGCGGTGTTGGGCACCGCCACCCCGGCGCTCGCCCAGGACGACGCGCCCCACAGGGTGGGCCTGCTGCTGGACGCGGGCGCTCCGCACGGCATCGGTCTGTCCGCGGTGGTGCGCCCCACGAACTGGCTGCGGCTGCAAGCGGGCCCCACCACGAACACGCTCAGCATCGGCGTGCGCGGCGGTGTGACCCTCCTGCCGATAGACACCTTCATCGCGCCGACCCTCAACGTGGAGGCCGGGCACTACTTCGGTTCGGAGTACAGCGAGGTGCTGGACTGGCTGGGCCGCGAGCCGAGCTCCACGTCGGAGGCCATCCGCGACGTCACCTACAACTACGTGACGGGCAGCGTGGGCCTGGAGGTGGGCACGAAGAGCCGCTTCAACTTCTTCCTGAACGTGGGCCTGAGCTACGTGGCGCTCACCGTGCCGGAACCCACGCCGCTCATCCAGGACGCCTCCGGCGACGACAGCGTCACGTCCGGACCGCTGCACCTGCGCGCCACCATCCCGTCGGTGAAGCTGGGCTTCATCGTCTACTTCTTCTGAGCCAGGAGACCTCTCACCATGCGAACGAAATCCTTCCGCACCCTCCTGCTCGCTGGCGCCGTGACCCTGTTGGGCACGGGCTGTGATTCGCTCTTCACCATCGAGGTGGAGGCCGAGCGCATCTGCAAGACCGAGAACGACCTGTCCTTCCCCGCCTCCCCGCCCATCGCCGGCTCCGTGGAGCAGTCCTTCACGATTCCGCTGGGTGACTTCGCCAGCGCGCTGCCCGAGGACGCCGACGTGGAGACGGAGCTTCGGCTGAAGCTCTTCGACGCCACCGCCAGCACGGACATCAGCGGCATCGAGCGCGCCAGCCTCGCCGTGCGCAAGCCGGGCTCCGCGGAGTACGTGCAGTTGGGCGAGTTCCGGCGCACCGGCACCGGGGGCTCCACGAACAAGCTCGAGCTCACCAGCAGCGGCGCGGTGGACGTGCTGGACCTGGCCAAGCAGGAGGAGCTGGAGTTCCGCTTCCAGGCCACGGGGTCGCCCCCCACGCAGTCGTGGACCGCGGACGTCGAGGTCTGCGTGGGCGCCAAGGCGAGCGCCAACTACTTCGGCCTGCTGTTCTGAAGCCTCCACTCCCGCCCCGGCGCAGGACGCGGCCGGGGCGGCGAGTCGGCCGGAAGCTGGACGGGAACACCTGGCGCCCTTAAGTGGGGAGGGTGGGACGCAAGCGGGCCGTGGGCGGCATCGAGATTCCGAAATGGGCGTGGCTGGTGCCGTGCGCGCTGGTGCCCGTGGTGCTGCTCAACCTGGGCGTGGCGTGGCTGGGCGGGACGCAGGTGTCGCCCCTGTCCTTCTCCTTCCTCCAGACAAAGGCGCGCGCGCTGGGAGCCTACGTGGCGCACCGGCCCGAGTGCGTGCTGGACGGACATCCGCCGCTGGAGCCGCTCATCGAGGACACGGAGCGCCGCCACGGGATTCCGCCAGGGCTCTTGAAGGCGCTCATCCAGGTGGAGTCGGAGACGCGGGTGCACCGCATCTCGCCCGCGGGGGCCATGGGGCCCGGGCAGCTCATGCCGGACACGGCGGCGCTGATGCGGGTGGAGGACCCCTTCGACCCGGCGCCATCCGTCGACGCGAGCGGGCGCTATCTGGCCGAACAGCTGCGCAGGTTCCGCGACGTGCGGCTGGCGGTGGCCGCGTACAACGCGGGCCCGGGGTCGGTGAACGGGCGCGTGCCGCACAACGGGGAGACGGAGTTCTACGTGGCCAAGGTGCTCGCGGCCTATGAGCACACGCGGCCGAAGGCCCCCGTCGTGGTGAAGCGCCCGGCTGTCTCCGCGACTCCGGTCAAGGCGGTCGCGGTGAAGGCCCCCGTCGCGCGGAAGGCCCGTCCGCCGGATGCGTCCGCGAAGCCGGCCGTCGCACCGAAGCGGACGGCCCCCGTGAAGCCCGCGTCCCGTCCAGCCTCGGGCAGCAAGCCTGCCGCGAAGCTCGCCTCCGCGACGCGTTAGGGGCGAAGCCTGGGTGGGGCCTCCGGGTCACGGCGCAGCACGAAGAAGTAGGGCGCCATCTCCCGTGCATCCATCAGCCCCAGCAGCGTGTCCCCGTCCACCTTCCGGAACACGTCGAGGCTGGGCCGGTCGTCGTAGACCATCGTCGCGCTGAGCCGTCCGCGGTACTCCATCACGCGCAGCCGCGCCTTGAACTGCCCGGTCTCCACCACGGCCCGGTGCGGCGCCACGGGACCCTGGAGCTCCGGCGACGGCCACTTGCGCGGATCCACCGGGAACACCGCCTTGCGGTCCTCCGTGAAGAAGAGCAACGGGTGCACGCTCTCCGCGTCGATGAACTGCTTGCCGTACCAGCCGGTCGAAGCGAGCAGTCCGTCCAACGGGTGTCCCGTCTGGAACTCGCGCCCCTGCCACGTGCCGCGCATGAACCCGATGTCCACCGCGGGCAGACTGTCGAACAACGCGAGCGCATCCTCCACATGGACACGCCCGGCCTTCACTGCTTCATCGAACGTCATGTCGTTCCGCCTCCTGGCATGCACAGCACCGGTTTGACCGCCACGCGCGCCTCCATGTCGTGGACCGCGTCGTTGATGGCTTCGAAGGGATACGAGCGGCTCAGCTTCTCCAACGGGAAGCGCCCCTCCGCGTTCAGCGCGACCAGCCTGGGGATGAAGGCCTTCGGATCCACATTGCCTTCCAGGATGCCCACCAGCCTCCGGCCCATGAGCAGCGCCGTCATGGAGAGCGAGACCTCCGCGTCCCGGCCAGGAAGCCCGAGCAACCCGCAGGTCCCCAGCGGACGTGTCACGTCGAACGCCTGCCGCAACACCTGGGGCGACCCGACGCACTCCAGCGCGAAGTCCACGCCTCCGCGGGTGAGCGTCACCAGCGTCTTCGTGAGTCCGGGCTCGTCCGCCAGGAACGTGTCCGTGGCCCCCAGTTCACGCGCGAGCTCCAGTCGCTCCGCGCTGAGGTCCACCGCGAGGATGCGAGATGCGCCCGCGACCCGCGCCGCCAGCGGCCGCTCGTCCCACTTCGGATGCCGCCCCGCGAACACCGCCGCCTCCAGCACGGACGGATGCGCCATCAGCGCGTTCTCCAGCGCCACGGAGCTGATCCACTCGCC
>NZ_RAWR01000101.1:0-35191 GCF_003986945.1 Corallococcus sp. AB018
GCGTGTCGAGGGCGGGCAGGGGCTTGGGGCGGCGGCCGTGGTGCACCGAGTCCGCCAGGTCCTCCATGCTCGCGTCGATGGCGCGCGCGAAGCGCGACAGGGCCTCCTGCACCGCCGGGGTGGAGGGCACGGAGCGCCGCGACGCGAGCAGGGTGCAGACAGCCGCGAACCGGCGGGTGAAGGCGAGCAGCGTCATCAGCGGCTCCACCGCCTCCGTGCGCCAGCGCGGCTCGGTGAGCAGTCGCTGGAAGGACGTCTCCGCGTTGATGGTGGCCAGCCCCAGCTTGCGGCGCGCCTCCGCCAGCGCCGCCGCTTCCGGTGGCCCGTTCCGCTGCCACGCGCGAGCCAGCACGTTGAAGAACTCACGGTCCGCGCGCAGCGCGTCCGCCATCTGCGCCGGGAAGCGCTGGTTCTCCGAGCGCTGCCACAGGAAGAAGGTGCCCGCGAGCGCCAGCGCGCCGCCGATGAGCGTGTTGACGATGCGCACCGGCGCCAGCGTCCAGTCCCCGCTGCCCAGCTCCGCCAGCAGCACGAAGGTGAGCGTGGCGAAGATGGTGTACAGCCCGTAGTTGAGCGGGATGAGGCTCACGCACAGGGCCGCGGTGCAGAACAACAGGCCCATCATCGCGTGCGGATTCTGCAGCCAGGACGACACGGCGATGGCCAGCAGGCCGCCCACCACCGTCCCCAGCACACGCTGGAGCGCCTTGAGGTAGGTGGGGCCGGTGTACGGCTGCATGATGGTGAGGACGGTGATGGTCACCCAGTAGCCGTGGTTCGGCCGGAACACGCTGGCCACGTACACCGCCGCCGTGGTGGTCAGCCCCGCGCGCAGCGCGTGCCGCAGCACCTCTGAATCCAGCGTGAGGTGCGCACGCACCGGATCCAGCAGGGACGCGTGCGACTCCTCGGCCAGCGCGCGAGCGGGAGGCGGGGCTTCAGTGAGGGGGCCGGCCAGCCGGCACGCGGTGTCCAGCGCCACGTCCGCGCGCTCGCGCAGCTCCGTGAGCAACCGCGCGATGTCCGACAGCCGCGCCCGCTCCAGTCGCGTGACGAGTCCGCGCGCGTCCAGGTCTCCGAGCGCGTCGCACAGCGCACGCCCGTCCCACTCCGGCTGGGGCCTGCGGCTGCGGCCCTCCTGCTCCACCAGCCGCACCAGGTCCCTGGCCGTGTTCGCGCAGTCCAGCAGCGCCACGGCCACCGCCGCGCGCGGGTCTCCCACGGGGCCACTCACCGGCGGGCCCAGGCTCTCCAACTGCTCGCCCAGGGCGATGAGCCCCATGAACATCGCGTCCACGGACTCCAGCAGCACCAGCAGCCGCTCACCCCGGCCGCGCTCGACCCGGCCCTGACGCGTGGCCGCGAGCGTGGTGCGCGCCAGCTCCAGCAGCTCGCGGATGCGCCCGTGCTGCTCCTGGATGAGCGCCTGCCAGGCGTCCTCGCGCGCGCCCTGCACCGTGCGCGACAGCCCCTCCGCGTAGTCCGCCACCGCGTCGAAGCACGCCGCCACCGCCTTGCGCGCGGGCCGGTAGGGGCGGATGGGCCAGAGCACCAGCGACAGCACCATGGCCCACGCGGAGCCGCCCAGCACCGCCAGGCCGGACTCCAGTGCGTGCACGACGCTGTCAGCAGGCAGCCCCAGCGCGATGACGAAGGTGGTGGCGGCGATGTTGCCGGTGATGTTCGACGCCGCGCCGTACACGCCCGCGAAGCTGCACGCCGTCACCCACAGCAAGGTCGCGGGAATGGCCAGGGCGGGGTGCATCCCCGCGAGGCCGCCCAGCACCGCGGACACCGCCGCCGCCAGCGCCGTGCCGCCCATGGCGCGGAAGCGGGCGTGGTAGGAGCCGCCCTTGTCCACGAAGGACGTGTTGAAGCCGCCGATCGCCAGCCACAGGGTGGCGGGCAGATGCAGCGCGGTGCCCACGACGGTGGGGACGAAGAACGCGAGCGCGGCCCGGAGGCCCGCCTTCACCGCGGGCCGCACGGGCGCGAAGCGGGCCACGGCCTTCGCATGGTCCAGGAACTGACGGTGGAGCACCCGTCCCCCATAGAGCAACGCCTCCGGCCGGGCCACCGGAATCCGGGCCCGATGCCGGGGGGCGTCACTCGCGCGCCGGACGCTGGATGAGGCTCGGTGCGGGGCGGGGACCATTTCCTCGGCATGGAGCTGCGCGATGTAGCGCTCCAGCGGCGTGCCTCCCAGCCGCAGGGACAGGGCCTTTCCAAGGTGGGACCGGTGCCTGGCGGAGGACAGCCCGCCCGCTGTTCCGCGGCAGGCGGCCAGCCGGGCGCCCGGGAGGTGCTCCACTCCGAACGGATGGGCACATTTCCAGTGGGAAGCCCCCAGGAGCCGACTTAGGGACATGGCTCGCTGATGTGAGGAGCAGCGCCCGCGATGAGTCAGGATGTTCCGCAGCAGACGCCGGAGACCCTCTTCACCGGCGGCAGTCAGATGCACGCGCTGGTGCGCACGCACGACTGGGCCGCGTCACCGGTGGGGCCCGTGGCCTCCTGGCCCACGAGCCTCAAGATGCTCGTGAAGACGCTGCTCGGGTCGCGCTACCCCATGATCCTCACCTGGGGTCCGCACCTCACCCAGTTCTACAACGACGCCTATTCGCTGGTGATTGGCGACAAGCACCCGGCCGCGCTGGGCACGGACATCCGGGGCACGCTCGCGGAGGCGTGGGACTCGCTGGAGCCGCTGGTGCGCGAGGCGATGACGACGGGCGTCGCCAGCTGGGTGCCCGCGCTCCAACTGCTCCTCAACCGCAGCGGCTACCGCGAGGAGTCCTACTTCGACGTGAGCCACGCGCCCGCCTACGACGACACGGGTGCCATTGGCGGCATGCTCGCGGTGTGCGCGGAGGTGACGCCCCGGGTGCTGAGCGAGCGGCGCACGCGGCTGTTGCGCGACCTGTCCGCCCAGGCAGCGGACACGCGCAGCGTGGTGAAGACGTGCGGCGACCTGCTGACCGCCCTGGCGGACCACCCCCTGGATGTGCCGTGCGCGCTCCTCTATCTGCGCGAGGGGGACGGCAGGTCGCTGACGCTGTGCGGGACCGTGGGCATCGAACGCGGCGGCCCCCTGAGCCCGGAGACCGTGCAGTTGGATGCCGGCTCCCGGAGGGCGGCGCCGTTCCTGCGAGCGCTCGGAGGGGAGCGGGTGCGGCGCGACGGACTGGAGGCGCTGCTGTCCCTGAAGGGCGGACCGTTTGGTGACGCGGTGGGCACGTTCCTCTTCCAGCCGCTCGCGGGCTCCGGCACGGCCGCGCCGCTGGGGGTGCTCGTCACGGCGCTGTCCCCCAACCGCGCCTTCGATGAAGGCCACGCCTCCTTCAGCGAGCTGTTGAGCGCGCAGGTGGCGGCGTCGCTGCGCAACGCGCGAGCCCACGAGGAGGAGCGCCAGCGGGCGGAGGCGCTGGCGGAGTTGGACAGGGCGAAGACGGCCTTCTTCCACAACATCTCCCACGAGTTCCGCACGCCGCTCACGCTGATGCTGGGGCCGCTGGAGGACGTGCTCGCGCAGGTGCCGGTGACGGAAGCCGCGCGCAAGGACCTGGAGCTCGTCCATCGCAACGCGGGCCGCCTGCTGCGGCTGGTGAACACGCTGCTGGACTTCAGCCGGCTGGAGGCGGGCCGCATCGACTCCAGCTTCGAGCCCACCGACCTGGCCTCCTTCACCAGGGACCTCACGGGCCACTTCCGCTCCGCCATCGAGCGCACCGGCCTGTCCTTCAGCGTGGCTTGCGCCGCGCTTCCGGAGCCCGTCTGGGTGGACCGGCAGATGTGGGAGAAGGTTGTCTTCAACCTGCTCTCCAACGCCCTCAAGTTCACCTTCGAGGGCGGCATCATCGTGCGGCAGGAGGCCCAGGGCGCCTCCATCCTCCTGTGCGTCACCGACACGGGCACGGGCATCCCCGCGGAGGAGCTGCCCCACCTCTTCGAGCGCTTCCACCGCGTGCGCAACGCGCGAAGCCGCACGCACGAAGGCACCGGCATCGGGCTGGCGCTCGTGCACGAACTGGTGGAGCTGCACGGCGGAGACGTGACCGTGGAGAGCGAGGAGGGGAGGGGCACCACCTTCACCGTGCGCATCCCCCGGGGCCACGCGCACCTGCCCGCGGACCGCATCCAGGCCGCGCGTCAGCAGGAGTCCACCGCCCTGGACGCGCGCCCCTACCTCCAGGAGGCCGAGCGCTGGTCGGACGCGGAGCCCGTGCTCCGGGCGCTGAAGCCGGTGCGGGCGCTGACGGACGAGGAGCCTCCAGCAGAGGAGGCTCCCCGGGCGAAGGTGCTGGTGGTGGACGACAACGCGGACATGCGCGAGTACGTGGAGCGCGTGCTGTCGCCGTCGTTCGACGTGACGCTGGCGACGGACGGACACGCAGCGCTGGCCGCCGCGCGCGCGAGTCCTCCGGACCTGGTGCTGACGGACGTGATGATGCCCCGGCTGGGCGGCTTCGGGCTGTTGCGCGGCCTGCGCGAGCGGCCGTCCACACGCGCCGTCCCCGTGGTGATGCTCTCCGCCCGCGCCGGCGAGGAGGCCGCGGTGGAGGGGCTGGAGGCGGGCGCGGACGACTACCTGGTGAAGCCCTTCAGCGCCCGGGAGCTGGTGGCGCGCGTGCGCTCCATGCTGGAGCTGTCGCGCAGCCGCCGAGAGGCCCTGCGCCAGGAGATGCTCGCCCAGTCGCTGCGCGAAAGCGTGCAGGCCCGGGACGACTTCCTCGCGGTGGCGAGCCACGAGCTGAAGACGCCGCTGGCCGCCTTCCGCCTGCACCTGGAGCGGTTGGAGCGCAGCCTGGGAGACGACGCGCTGGGCCGCGCGAGGAGCCCGCTGGAGTCCGCCGGCCGGCAGGTGCAGCGGCTGCACGCGCTGATGGAGACGCTGCTGGACGTGTCGCAGCTCACCACCGGCCGGCTCGCGTTGGACCTGAACGACGTGGACCTCACCTCCGTGGTGGGCAACGCGGTGGCCCGGCTGCGCGAGGAGGTGGCGCGGATGGGCGTGACGGTGACGCTGGACGCGGACATGCCGCTGGTGGGCCGGTATGACCGGCTGCGCATCGACCAGGTGGTGAACCACCTGCTGACGAACGCGGCGAAGTACGGCCAGGGCCGCCCCATCGCGGTGCGCGTGGCCGCCGAGGACGGCACCGCGCGCCTCACCGTGCGCGACGAGGGCATTGGCATCAGCGAGGCGGACCGCGCGCGCATCTTCGAGCGCTTCGAGCGCGCGGTGCCCGGGCGCAACTACGGGGGCCTGGGCCTGGGACTCTGGATTGCCCGGCAGGTGGTGGAGGCGCACGGTGGCCGCATCACCGTGGACAGCGCGCCGGGCCTGGGCTCCACCTTCGTGGTGGAGCTGCCGCTCGAAGGGCTCAAGGCGGCCTGAAACACGAAGGGGACCCGGGCACGCGTCCCGGATCCCCTCCACGTCAGCTCAAGTCAGCTGCGGCCTACTGGACGGTGAACATCAGGTCGTCGCGGTCGTTGTACTCGCCGGAGATGCACGCGCTGGTCGGGGCGCCGGTGCCGTAGCGCATCTGCGCGCGCACGGCCTGGTTGGCGCCGGCGGGCAGCGTGTACGTGGCGGAGATCGTCTGCAGGTTCGCGCCCGACGGCGTGACGGAGGTGATCAACGTCCAGACGGGCGTCGTCGCGGTGGCGTTGGCCGTGTAGTACAGGTCCAGCCGATCCGACGTGGGGGTGGCGTAGGCCCAGACGGTGGCCTCCACCTTCACCTGCTTGCCCGCGGCGAAGTTGGAGCCGTCCACGGTGGACACCTTGAGGGCCTCCATGGACTCGTCGCTCTTGTAGGTGCCGCTGCTGGCGTCCTTGCACGTGCCGCGCAGCGTGTTGGGCGTGTTCACCTCAGGCCCACGGGTGCCGCGGCCGTTGAAGAGCGTGCCGCTGTCGCAGGTGGCCGCCGCCTCGCTGCAACGCAGCGTCTTGTAGGTGCTGTCGAAGGTGCCGGTCGTGGACACGTTGGCCACGGTCACCGTGCGCGCCGTCGTGGTGGTGGTGTTGCCCGAACCGTCATGCGCCTTCGCCGCCACCGTGTGGCTGCCGTTGGCCACCGTGCGGCTGTCCCACGCGTAGCTGTACGGAGAAGAGACGATGGTGCCCTTCACCACGCCGTCCACCAGGAACTCCACCTTGCTGACGCCCACGTTGTCGCTGGCCGTCGCGGTGATGCTGGTGGTGCCGTTCACCGTCGCGCCGCTGGCCGGCGCGGTGAGCGACACGGTGGGGGGCGTGGTGTCCGTGGGCAGGCCCGGGATGGTGCCCTTGCCCAGCTCCGCCAGGTACGCGGCGCCAATGCGCGCGAACTTCAGCGCGTTGTTGGCGTTGCCGTCCGTGCTGTTGGCCAGGGTGTCGTTGGCCGTGTGGATGTTGGGGTTGTCGTTGTTCATCTGCGCTTCGAACGGGAGGGACGCCGGGTAGCCCTGCGCGGTCCACGACGCGTGGTCCGAGCACCCGTAGCCGCACGTGATGTTGGTGCGCGTGTAGCCCGTGTACGTGTCGATGAGGTTGCCCAGGAACGCGTTCTGCGCCGCGTTGGTGTTGTCCGTGACGAGCGTCAGGTCCCACGTGGAGCCGCGGTAGTTGGTCATGTCCAGCTGGAGCACGCCCACCACGTTGGCGCCCGCGGACTTGTGCGCCTGCGCGATGGCCTGCGAGCCGTACAGGCCCACCTCCTCCGCTGCGTACGCCATGAACTTCACCGTGCGCGCCGGCTTGTAGCCCTTGGCCATCGCCACGCGGAAGACCTCCGACAGCGTGGCGACACCGGAGGCGTCGTCATCCGCGCCTGGCGCCGTCGCCGTGGGGCGGCTGGAGGAGCTCACGTTGATGTTGATGGAGTCCAGGTGGCCGCCAATCACCACCACCTCATCCGGGTAGACGGTGCCGGTGACGGTGGCGATGACGGACGGCTGCGTCCAGCCGGAGTGCGTGTACAGCTGCACGCTCACGTCGTCGCGTCCGGTGGCGTAGGACGTCCAGGTGTCGCGCAGCCAGCTGGCCGACTGCGTGCCGCCGGTGGAGTTGTTGTAGTAGCGGTTCGTGTAGCTGGCCAGCTGGATGATGGTGCTGCGCAGGCTGGCCTCCTGCAGGCCGGAGAACAGCGAGTTGACCACCGGCGCGTTGTCCAGCGTGTAGCTCACCAGCGACTGCACGGGCTGCGCGGGGCCGAGCGCCGCGAGCGCCGCCTCCTGCGTGTCGTGCGCCATGAAGCCCGCGCAGCGGTGATACTGGTCATGCATGATGGCGGACACGTCGCCCAGCTGCGACTCGGTGAGCTTGAGCACGCTCACCCCGTTCGCCTCGCGCACCAGGGTGGGCGCGTTCCCGCCGCGGAACGACGAGCGCACCGTGCCCACCGTCTCCGAACCGATGCTGATGTAGACCTCCTTGTCACGCGGCTCTTCGGCGGAAGCGGTGGCGCAACACAGCGACACGACCACGGGGACCACTCTCTTCAAACGCATGTTCCGCTCCGATTCCAGGCGAGGGGCGCACTGACGGGAGGCACGGCAAGGACCGCCCACGTTCAAGTCCGGGCCGTCTGGCCAGACCTCGGGGGTTGGGGGCGCATCCTGTGGAATTCAAGACACCGCCGTCAAGGCTGACAGCATCGTGAAACACGATGAGACAGCTTTCGCCGCCAACGGTAACGCACCCCGGCCACGCCGTGGACGCGCCGCGGAAGGGCTCACGCGGGTGTCACGGAAAAATGATTGGAAAATGGGAAACGCGAGGGGGAGCCGCGGAGGACGAGCGGCTTTCAGGTCTGCAGGTTCATGCTCAGCGAGCGGCCGGCCGCGAAGCGGGGCTCTGCCTGGAGCTTCTCCAGGACGCGGTCCGAGGCGACGAGCGTCACCTGGGGCAGCAGGCCCGGTTCGCTCATCCACTTCACCGCGCCCAGGAGGTGCTGGGCCTTGATGAACTCCAGGACGGCGCCGTGGAAGGCCTTGCCCTCTTCACGCCACACCTGGGCCAGCTCCGCGCGGCCACGCTTCTCCAGCGGCTGGGGAGCCTTGGAGGCCTTTGCCGCGCGCCGGTTCGGGGACTGCTCTTCACGGGGCAGGACGATGATTTCGATGAACATCGCGGCACCCTCCTGAAGGCAAGAACTGCGAAGTGGCGCGGACTATCGCACGAAGCTGCGTCGTCCCGCCGCCGCGCGCCCGCGCTTTTGTGGAAGTCGCTGCCGCTTTCACGACTTCCCGGGCGGAGCCGCCTTGACATGCGTGAATTGCGGCTCTGATGGTGGCGGGCGCGCGCGGTGTTGAACGACACCCGGCACGCAAATCACGGGAGGCAGACCATGGAACTGCACCACGGCCGCATGTTCGACCACGTCCACCTCCAGGTCCGGGACCTGGAGGCGAGCAAGCGCTTCTACCGCGCGGTGCTGGAAGTCATGGGCATCCCGGTCTTCAACGAAAGCGAGCGGCACCTGGCAGCGGACGAGCTGTTCCTCAGCAACGACCGCGAGCCCACCGCGCGCGTGCACCTGGCCTTCCAGGCGAACGACCGGGAGATGGTGCACCGCTTCCACCAGGCTGCGCTGGCCGCGGGGGGCCGTGACAACGGGGCTCCCGGGGAGCGCTCCTACCATCCGGGGTACTACGCGGCCTTCGTGTTGGATCCGGACGGCAACAACATCGAGATGGTCCACCACGGGCCCGCGAAGCGCTCGGCGCCGTCCGTCGTCTACACCTGGTGAGCCGTGAAAAGGCACGGGGGCCCCCGGTGTGGACCGGGAGCCCCCATGTCACTGAAGGACGGCTTCGCGCGTCTTGACTAGCGCGCCGTCACGGCCCGGCCGCGCACCTGCTTCGCGGACGGGGCGGTGGGGTTGGCGGCCACCGCGGACGCGACGTTGAAGACCAGGTCGTCGTGGTCGTTGTAGCTGCCCGTGACGCACGAGCTGGAGGCGGTGCCGCCGAAGCGGAACTGCGCGCGCACGGCGTGGTTGCCGGTGGTGCTGCCCACGGTGACGGGGATGGAGAACGTCTTCAGCCCCACCGCGGTGCAGGCCTGGGCAGTGGCGACGGCCGTCCACGCGGGCGTGGTGGTGTTCGTCGTGTAGTACAGGTCCAGCTGGTCCGTGGTGCCGTAGCACCACACCGTCACGTCCACGGTGAGCTGCTTGCCCGGGGTGATGGTGCCCTGGTCCACCGTCTTGAGCACGATGCGGTCGATGCTCTCATCCGAGTGGTAGACGCCGGAGGCTCCGTCCGTGCAGGTGGCGCCCAGGGTGTTGGGCTGGTTGGGCTCGATGCCGCCGGACATCGTTCCGCGCCCGTTGACGAGCGTGGGGCCGGTGTCGCAACCGCACACGGATCCGCAAGCCGGGGTGCGCAGGGTGGAGTTGTACGTGGCCACGGTGGGCGTGCACACGTTGGTGGTGGTGAAGCTGAAGGCGGTGCTGTACGGGCTCGCGCCGCAGCTGTCGGTGGCCCGCGCGCGCCAGTAGTACGCCGTGAGGTTGGACAGGCCCGGCGTCACGTTCCACGCGCTGGTGGACAGGCCGGTGGCGCTGCGCACCACGTTGGTGAACGCGCTGTCGGTGGCCACCTGCACGTCATACGCGGACGCGTTCGTCACGTCGGACCAGTCCAGCGCCGGCGCCAGCGCGACGCCCGTGGCCGCGTTGGCGGGGGCCGTCAGGGTGGGGGCCGCCAGGGTGACGCAGCCGCGCGTGGTGAAGCTTTGCGCCGCGCTCCAGGAGCTGGTGCCACCGCACGAGTTGAGCGCCCGCACGCGCCAGTAGTAGGCGGTGGTCGCCGACAGGCCCGGGGACACCGTCCAGGTGCTGGCCACCAGTGAGTTGGCGCTGCGCACCACGTTGGTGAACGCGCTGTCGGTGGCCACCTGGACCTCGTAGCCGGACACGCCCGTCACGTCCGCCCAGTCCAGCACCGCGAGCAGCTCGACACCGGTGGCGCCGGAGGAGGGGGTGGACAGCGTGGGAGCGCCGGGCGCCGCGCAGGTGGGCGTGGTGCAGGTGCAGGCGGACGCCTGACCGAAGCACGCGTTGCTGCTCGCGGGCACGACCGAGTAGCAGTACTGGCGGCCGTTGGCGACCTCCGGGTCCGTGTAGCTGGTGCCGGTGACGGTGGCCACGCGCGCCTTGCCGAAGTCACAGCCCGCGAAGCCCTCCGTCTTCATCACCCAGTACTGGCTGGCGCCCGCGGAAGCGGTCCACGACAGGCTCACCTGGCTGTCGCCCGGGGTGGCCGTGGTGGTGGGGGCCGCCGTGGGGCCCGCCGCGCAGCCGCCGTTGGTGGGCGCGGGCGTGGAGCAGGCGATGTTGTGGCGGTTGTACGCGGCGTAGATGGCCGTCATGTGCGGCGTGCCGTCCGCCAGGTTGCCGTTGTCGTCGTCCGCGGCCAGCCACTGCATGTAGCCGTTCGTCGCGCCGCAGCCGTCGGACGTGCCCGCGGTGCAGTTACAGGCGTGCCACGTGCCGATGTTGCCGGAGCCCTGGTAGAAGAGCTTGTTGCCCAGGAGGAACGCGTCGTTGGAGTTGTAGTTGAAGGGCGCCGCCGTGAGGTCGCGCGTCACCAGGTCCCACGCCGCCTGGCGCACGGGGGACGCGGCGCAGTGCACCTGCTTGCTGCACGGGCCGGAGCCGGACGAGCACATCTTGCAGGTGAAGTTCTGCGGGGTGGCCGGGATGTTCGGCGCGCTCGCCGCCCAGTCCGCGTCACGCACGCCCGAGCAGCGCAGGTTGCACCAGGACTGGCCCGTCACCTGCGACTCCTGCTGGTTGTAGCCCGTGCCGTCCGGCGTGAGGCCGCAGCCCGTGTTCGTCGTCTGGAAGAATCCGTAGCCCACGCAGGACGTCTGCAGGCGCAGGATGCCCGCGATGTCCGCGTAGCCCTCGCTGGAGTTGGACAGCGAGCCGTTGGCATCGAAGTTGTCCATGCCGTGGCCCCACTCGTGGTCGAACACCGCGCCAATCTCACCGGTGTTCCGGCAGCCGCCACCGGACTTGTAGAAGTTCACGGTGCTGCCGTTCCAGAACGCGTTGCACGTGCTGGACAGGTTCACGTTGGACGTCAGCTGGCCCTGCAGCCAGGTGTTGCTGGGCAGCCAGCCGCGGGCCACCTCCTTGATCTTGTTCAGCTCGTAGAAGCTGGAGCGCGCCGCCGGGGTGTTGCCCGCGGACGTGCCCGCGGGCACCGTGCAGTCGTGGTCGTTGTTCACGCCGCCCAGGTCCAGGCTGCCCGTGGCGGAGCTCACGTTGATGGCGCCGCAGCTGTCGGCGATCCTCACGTACTTGCCGGCGAGCGTCGTGTTGAGGGTGCCGGCGCTGTAGTTGTAGATGCCCGCGCCGTCCGTGAAGTTGTTGGGCGACGCGAAGCCCGTGTTCGCCCACGGCATGGGCGTGTTGGGCTGCATGGTGCCGCACGTCTCCTTCGACGTGCAGGTGCCGATGTTGGTGGACGGGTACACGCCGCCCTTCACCTGCGCGTCGAAGTAGTGGTTGTCATCCTCCACGGCGAGCACCTCGCCGGAGTTGGCGTCCACCGTCACCTTCCAGCGCTCGTGCTCACCGGGGTTGGAGAAGCCGTAGCTCCACACCAGCGCGTGGCCGTAGCCCTGGCCAAAGGCCGCGCCCGTGCGCGCGAACGGAGTCACCTCCAGCGTGGGCTGCTGCCACAGGCTGGTGGGCGACAGCGTCTGGCCCAGGAACGTGCTGCCCGCGGCAATGGCCTGGTTCGCGGTGAAGCGGGGCTTCGTGTCGATGCCCACGTTGGCCCACGCCTCCGTGCCCAGGAGGATGAGGTTGCCGTGGCTGATGGTGGCCGCCAGCCGGCCGTGCCGCACCGTGATGCCGTTCACCACCTGCGGGATGTGCACCTGCCACAGCGTTTCCGTCACCTGCGTCACGCGCGGCGAACCCAGCTGCAAGAGGTCCACGCCAATCGCGTCCTGATGGTCCGCGACGAACTTGAAGACGAGCTCTCCCACCACGGACTCGTCCACGCTGCCCACCGAGCGGCCCAGACCCTGGCGCACGGACTCGAGCGAGACGTTGTTGCGGAAGCCGTCACCGGGGATGAGCGGGAAGCTGCCCTGGATGCCCGTGGGCATGCCGGACAGCGGATCCAGATACACCTGCACGTTGCCGCCAAAGCGGGTGACGAACCCCGCCCATTTGTCCGCGCCCGCGCGCGGCATCAGCGACCGCGCCTTCTCCAGCGGCACGTTCTGGATGGGCAGGTAGAGGTCTGGCTTGAAGAAGGCCTTCTTCGCCGCCGCGCTCTGCTGCTCGGGCTGGGAGGGTTGGAATGCGTACGTCGTGGATGACACCAGGAGGGCAAGACAACACAACGCTGACCGCAGGGGGCGCATGACGTCTCCTCGGGTGATGCCGCCGGACGGGACCGGCGGGCTCCGGGGCGGAGCGCCTCCTGCTTAGGTCATATGCTTTTTAAGTTGGTATTGCGGTTATTCCTGATTAGGGCAGTATTTCAGAAAGTGGAAGGGAATCAACGGCTTGGAGTGTTCACTCGCTCAAGGTTGGGGCCACAGCCGGACGCGGTCGTCCTGGATGAGCTTGCCATTGACCGCGTCGGTGGTGCCGCTGGCCATGAAGCGGCGGGGCGTCTCCCGCGTGGCGACGAGCGCGGCCTCCGCCCACAGGAGCAACAGCAGCGCCCCAGCGAGCGCGGGCAGCCTCCGGGCCACGGCCGCGTGGCGCTCGCCCAGGACCTTCAATGGCAGCACCAGGAGCGGCAGGAGCGCGGGGAAGACGACGAGCAGGCCGCGCGCATAGCCGAAGAAGGCGAGCGTGATGAGCACCCGGTGCAGCACCACCAGCGACAGCAGCCGGAAGGGCGCGTGCGCGGGCTTGAGCGACAGCAGCATCCCCGCGAGGAGCAGCGCCGCCAGCGGCCACTTGAGCCACGCGGAGTCGGGGACGAACACGTCCACCGGGGCGCGCTCGCCGGTGAGTCCTCCGGGCACGTCCGACACGCCGATGCCCAGGCGCAGGCCGTCCAGCCACAGGTCCAGCTTCGTCCAGAGCAGCCGGGCCGCGTCGCCGGGCGAGGCCACCATCCAGCGCAGCCCTTCCGCGTAGCCGTGCAAGAGCAGGCGCCGGTGCTCCGGGCGGGAGGGGTCCAACTGTCCGTTGTTGCCGCCTTGATTGATGAGGGCCGGCGTGAAGCCCCCGGTGGCGCCCGAGTGGTTGGCCATGGCGAAGTTGAGCGGCCCATACACCGTGACGGGCACCCACTCCGGCAGCGGCTCCAGGTGCGGCGCCCGCGCGTTCAATTCGCGCATCGTGTCCACGTTGCGCAGGGCGGAGGGCACGAGCAGGAGCAGGGACACGCCCATCGCCGCGCCCCAGCGCAGGGCCCACGGCTTCCAGGGCCCCCGCTCGCGCGCGGTCCACGCATACGTCAGGAGGAAGGGCCACAGCCCCAGGTGCTCCGCGCGGGTGAGGGTGCCCCAGCCCATCACCGCGCCCAATCCCAACACCGCGGGCCAGGACGGCACCGCGCCGCCCATGCGCAATGCCAGCGCACAGGTGAAACACAGCCACAGCGCGGACAGCGTTTCATTGCTGTACGTGGTGGACAGCACCAGCCACCCGAAGCTCGTGGCGTACAGCCCCGCCGCCACCAGACTCCACGGCGTTCCCAACAGGCGCCGCCAGAAGCCCTGGCAGAAGGCCACCGTGGCCGCGCCCAGACAGGCGAGCGCGAGCTTGTACGGCAGCGCGCTGCCCGCGGGCTCGCCCAGCACCCGGTACAGCAGTCCCAACAGCGCGGGGAACAGGGGCGGGTGGTAGGGCAGGGCGACCGGGCCTTCGCGGCCCCTCGCCAGGTCCACCGCGGCGGTGTGGAAGAAGCGCGCGTCGCCCGCGAAGAAGACGGAGAAGGGCCAGTCCCGGTCCGGCGAACCCGCCAGGTACAGTCCGCGCAGGAGGAGGCTGGCGGCGAACGTGGCCACCATGCCCCAGGCCGCCGGGTGCCGCCGGACGGCGTCTGGCAGGGAAAGCGAGGCCACGGGCTCCTCCGGGGCAGAAAGGCGCCGCACTCTACATTGGTCCGCGCGCACGGGCCTGGGGCTGGGATATGGACGGGGTGCGTCAAAACGGGAGGACGTACATGAGCCGGGTGCTGGACGAGCTGTTGGGGCTCCTGAAGCTGGAGCCCATCGAGGAGAACCTGTTCCGTGGCGCCAGCCAGGACCTGGGCTTCCGGCAGCTCTTCGGAGGGCAGGTGCTGGGGCAGTCCGTGTCCGCCGCCAGCCAGACGGTGGAGGAGAAGCGCGCGGTGCACTCGCTGCACGGCTACTTCCTGCGCCCCGGGGACGCGAGCCTGCCCGTCGTCTACACCGTGGACCGCGTGCGTGACGGCGGCAGCTTCACCACCCGCCGCGTGGTGGCCATCCAGAAGGGGCAGCCCATCTTCACGCTGATGGCGTCCTTCCAGGGGGAAGAGCCGGGCTTCACGCACCAGGCCACCATGCCGGACGTGCCGCCGCCGGAGTCACTGCCCACGGACCTGGAGCTGTTGGGGCGCCACGCGGGCCGGATGTCGGAGCGGCACCGGGAGAAGTTCCTCTCCGCCAAGCCCATTGAGATGCGCCCGGTGACGTACGTAGACCCCTTCGAGCCCACCGCCGAGCCGCCCGTGAAGCACGTCTGGTTCCGCGCCGACGGCGCCATGCCCGACGAGCCCCAGGTGCACCGCTACGTGCTCGCGTACGCCAGCGACTTCAACCTGCTGGGCACCGCGCTCCAGCCGCACGCGCAGACGTTCCTCCAGCCGGGCTTCCAGATGGCCAGCCTGGACCACGCGCTGTGGTTCCACGGCGACCTGAAGGTCAACGACTGGCTGCTCTACACCATGGAAAGCCCCTGGGCCGGCAACGCCCGCGGCCTGGCGCGCGGGCATGTCTTCACCCGCGACGGGCGGCTCGTGGCCTCCGTGGCCCAGGAAGGGCTGCTGCGCCAGCGCACGGACGCGCGCTAGCGGAACCTCAGAACGTCAGCCGGGGCGTCGGGCCCAGGTCGATGACGCCGCCGCGGTCGTCCGGGTCCGAGCCGGTGGTGGGCTTGAAGAACATGCTCACCACCACCAGCGACCCGAGCAGCGCCGCGCCGATGGTGCCCGTCAGCAGCAGCGTCTTGCCCAGGCTGAACTCGCGCAGCCGGGCGTGGTCCACCTCCGACAGGGAAACGACGACCGGGGGCGCGGCGGCACTGGAGGTGGAGCCCTCCAGGGGCACGCCCCGGAAGCGGTCGCCGTCCACGCCCACCTCGATGAAGCGCTGGAACTCCGTGTCCGACTGGGCGGAGACCAGCGCCAGCGGCGTGTCGGAGGTGAACTGGTGTGCCTGGCCCTCCACGTCCCGCACTGTGCGCTTGCGGTCCGTGACGCGGTTGAGCATCACGTCACCCAGCTCCCGCATCAGCGCCGCGTTCTCGTCCCGGAAGCCATCCAGCCGCGTGAGCTCCGGCTTGGGAATGGCGTAGGTCGTGGTGCAGGACGCCAGCAGGGACAGGGCGGTCAGCGCGGCGCACAGACGCATGAGACGACTCCTCGGGATGGACTCGTGAAAGCCTATCCCGGAGCGTGCCCCGGCGCCTACCGGGGCACGCGGCCGGTGTCTCACTTCAACTTGTAGTTGGCGTCCAGCACGTCCGCCTGCGTCCGGCCCATCACCCAACCGTCGTGGTAGACGACGCCCACCGGCGCGATGGTGTCGTTCCGGTACAGGCCGATCTTCAGGTAGTTGAGCTGCCCGGAGTACTGCGTCGCGATGTTGCGCTTGGGCAGCACCAGCTGGCCGTCGTAGTACAGCTCCACGAAGCCCACGCTCGCGTTGGGGGACCACTTCACGTGGAAGACGAAGTCGTGCCACGTGTTGCGCACCAGCGGCGTGCGCCAGACGATGGTGCCCGGGGACCCGCCGATGTTCAGCCGCATCTCCTCGCCGTAGACGTAGAACTCCACCGGCGGCGAGCCGCAGCACCCGTCATGGTGCCACTGGGTGAAGAGCTGCCAGGTGTTCACGCTGGGGAAGTCCGCCGCGAAGCGCGTGCTCCAGCGGTACCAGTACTCGGAGCCCACCGCCTCCTTCGTCTGCTTGAAGATTTCGTTGCGGTTGCCGCTGGAGTTGATGGGGTCATCGCCCTGCTTCACCGTGGCCTTGAGGGCGTAGCCGCCCTCGCGCACCGGCGATGAGACGACCTGGAGCCGGTCCGCGGACATCATCTGCGTGCCGTCCCACTGGCTGCGGCTGCCGGACTCGAAGTCGCCCCGCCACACGATGCCGCCCGGGGTGGTGGGGGGCGGCGCCGTCGTGGTGCCGGAGCACGGGCGCGCCTCCGCGATGCTGGCCCAGTCGTTGAGGGAGTTGCCCTGCACCGTGACGCGCACCCGGCGCGCGCTCACCGACGTGAAGGCGTACGTCTCCGCCGCGGTCGTGTTGCCCTTGCTCTTGCCGCTGTACACCTGCGTATAGGTGTAGCCGTCCGGCGACACGGAGACGGTGAACGTGTTCGCGCGCTTGTTGCCCTCGTGCCAGGCCACCGACACCGCGCTCACGGCCTTGGTGGCGCCCAGGTCGAAGTCGAGCCACTGGCCCTTGCCCAGGCTGCTCCAGCGCGTGGTGAGCTGATCATCCATCGCGTTCGCCGCGACGCTGCCGGCGCCGTCGTCGCCGCTGGCCTTCACGCTGGCGGGGGTGAGCTGCGTGCAGCCGGTGGTGGTGAGATCCTCGGCGGACGTCTCGAGCGTAGGCTGGCGGTCTTCAACCGGAAGGGAACCATCCGGAGCGCCACAGCCGACGGCGCCCAGGACGAACAACGTTTCAACCAGGAGGAGGGTTTTCTTCAAGGAATTGGCCCAGGGGGAAAGGACAGGCAGTGAAAAGCCATGCTCCAACGACAGGAGACAGGGGCATGGCTGGGGGATGTCTGGCTTTACGGCGGGACAATCCCCTCTCGTGCTCCCGGACCTGTTCGACAGGGCCGCGTCGACGGGAGGAGAAAGACAGCGTGAAGGGTGTTCGGTGCTCCATCCGGCAGCGGGGGGAAAGCCTGCCGTGTTCCAAGGTGATAAACCGAATACCGAAGTTTTATTTCGAACACAAGCGACGCTGAGCCCGCTTGCATGCTGGGCAGGTTCGGAACAAAAGACAGACATCAATTTCAGACGGCCCCGTTGGAATCCTTCAACACGCCGGAAGGGACGACACGGCCCGTCGCGTGGGATGCGCACCGCCGGAGCACGGACGTTTCGCGCCGTGGGTTGTGGTGCGGTGTGGGGGAGGGTTCGCCGTGTTCCGGGCAGGGCGCTTTGGACCCGTGTCCACTTGCGGCGTGCTGAGAGGACATCCCCTTTGCCGCCGACTTGCGATGACGGGAGAATCAGGCAGAAACCCCGTCCGCAATGTTCGTATTTTTCCAGGAAGCCCGCCGCGCGGCGGCCATGAGGCCGGTCGAGTGACGCACCCCATGTCGCGCCCCGACTCCGAGCAGGTGCCCCGGAGCGAGCGCAAGCCGCTGTACGTGAAGGTGGTGACCCAGCCGGCGTTGCATGGCTGCTGGTCCGTGAACATCAGCGAGACGGGCATCGGGCTCATCGCCACGCCGCGCAGCCCCTCCGAGGGCCCGCGCGAGAACGAGCCGGTGGAGATGGCCTTCTCGCTGCCGGACACGGGCGCCCACGTGCGGGTGCACGGCACGGTGCGTTGGCGCCACGACACGGCGGGCGGCGGGGGCACCGTCGCGGCGCTGGGCATCAGCTTCGGCGCCTTCGACGCGGCGGACGGCGTGAAGCTGGCGCGCTACCTGGCCACGTCCCACCTGCAGGTGGTGGCGGCCTTCGCCTCGGACGACGAGTCGCGCGCGGTGCGCCAGGCCCTGGACGGCGTGGCCACGCCGCACTTCGCCGCCACCGCGGAGGACGTGCACGCGCTGCTCACGCGCGGGGACATGGCGGTGCTGTTGGTGTGCGGCCAGGACGAGTCGCGGGCGCTCGCGCTGGTGGAGTCCCTGGCGGAGCTGCGCGCGGAGGTGGACCCCACGGGGGCGGGGCCGCCCAGCGACCTGGCCTCGCGCATCGTCTACTGCGCCCCCGCGGCCCCCGAGCGGCTGGTGGCGCTCTTCAACTCCGGCCGCATCTACCGGGCGCCGGGGGCCTGGCCGGACCCGGAAGCCATGCGCGAGGCGGTGCTCCAGGCAGGGCGCGAGCATGGCTTCCGCACGGAGCAGTGGCGCATGGCGCTGGAGCTGGAGCGCAACCTCATGCGCGAGCGCGCGCTGGCCCAGACGCCGGTGGTGGGCGTGGGCCGCCACGGGGAGGACCTGGGCTTCCGCAGCCCGCCCATGCAGCGGGTGATGGAGATGGTGCGTCTGGTGGCCCCCCACCGGGTGGCGGTGCTGCTGCAGGGCGAGACGGGCACCGGCAAGGAGGTGCTGGCGCGCATCCTCCACCGCCTCTCCGGCCGGGGGGACCTGCCGCTCGTCGTCCAGGACTGCGGCGCGCTCACGGAGACGCTGCTGGAGAGCGAGCTGTTCGGCCACGTGAAGGGGGCCTTCACCGGCGCGGTGTCGGACCACCCGGGCCTCTTCGTGCTGGCCAACGGCGGCACCATCTTCCTGGATGAGATTGAGAACACCACGCCCAACCTCCAGGCGAAGCTGTTGCGCGTGCTGGAGACGGGCGACATCCGCCCGGTGGGCGGCACCCAGGTGCGCCACGTGGACGTGCGCGTGGTGGCCGCGAGCAACCGGGACCTGGGCGAGGAGGTGCGCGCCGGCCGCTTCCGCGCGGACCTCTTCTACCGGCTCAACAGCTTCACCATCGACATCCCGCCCCTGCGCGAGCGCCCGGAGGACATCCCGGAGCTGGCCCGCGCCTTCGTGGAGCAGTTCAACCGCACCCTGAAGCGCTCCGCCACGGGCGTGGCCCCGGACGCGGACGAGGTGCTGCACGGCTATGGCTGGCCGGGCAACGTGCGCGAGCTGCGCAACGTGGTGGAGCGAGCGGTGCTCCTGTCCCGGCCCGGGGAGATGCTCACCCGGCGCCTGTTGCCGCCCGCGCTCCTCAACAACACGCTGCCCCGGGCGGACCCCACCGGGGATGGTTCGCTGAGGGCCCGGCTCCAGCAGGTGGAGCGCGACCTCATCCGCGAGGCCCTGGAGCGCCATGGCGGCGTCCTGCGCCGAGCCGCCGTGGCCCTGGGCATGGACCCCGTGACGTTGGGCCGCCGGGCCCGGCGCCACGGGTTGTGGAAGGCGGAGTAGCCCTCCGCCCTCCACGCCTTCGTCAGTGCGCCCGCATCCACTGGAGCATGGGCTGCCACACGCGCACGCGCGCGTCCCTGGCGAGGAACAGGTCCGCGTGGCCGAAGTCCAGCTCGCGCTGCGCTTCCGGCCGGCTGCGCACGATGAGGTGGGTGACGTCCGTGCTGCCCAGGAGGCGCGTGGAGTACTCGCCGTAGCGGCCCACGCCGCCCGCCGCGCCCACGTACAGCACCGGCACCTTCACGTCCTTCAGGTGGTCGTCGTAGGGCACGTCCAGGCCGCACAGCTGCTTCTCCGTCTCCACCACCTCGTTGAGGCTCTGGTAGGGCACCGCCAGCTGGAGGTAGTCGAACAGGGTGGGCTCCGACGTGAAGGCCGTCCTGTCCGGAAGGCCGGCGGTGTCCGGCACGCTGCCCGCCAGGTGGTAGCCCGGCGTGATCGGCTGGAGCGGCGCCAGGAGCGCCCCGGTCCGCCCGGCGGCGATGACCGCGAACTTCCGGTTGGTGGGCCGGACCGGGCCCGCGAAGCCCGCCGGGGCCAGCGGGGACGGAGCGTTGGGAGCGCGGGTCGCCAGCTCACCCATGGTCTTCACCGGCATGCCCGGCGCGGGCCCCAGCAGGCCCCCTTCCGTGCGGCCCTCGTCACGGGCGGCCTGGAGCGCCTCGTACCGCTGGCACGCCCACTGGCGCTGCTCGGCCGCGTCCGGCCCGTAGCGCAGCACCATGTCCATGGGCACGAAGCCGTCCACCCGGCGCAGGGCGCGCGGACGCTGCGACTCCCCGTCCAGGTACGCGTACCCGAGGGTCGCGCCCCGGCTCCAGCCCAGCAGGAACATCCGGTCGTTGTTGCCGCCGTTGCCGGACAGCCGCCGCACCACGTCCGCCAGCGCCAGGCCCGTGCCCACGTCCTTCACGTGCGACTGCATGTTCCAGTCCTCCATGAACTGGAAGTTCGTCTCCGCCTCCGGCACGCCCACCCAGCGCAGGTCCAGGCCCCACACGTCCACGTCCTGGCTCGCCAGGAACGTTGCCAGGGAGCGGTTCTCCGGCATCGTCGTCACGCAGGTGTTGGTGAGGAACGCGGGCACGAAGCCCCACAGGTCCCCGTGCACCATGAACACCGCCCGGCTGCTGCGCGCCGGAATCCACGGGTACGCCTCGCGCACCACGCGGTGCACGGTGATGGCGTCGTACTTCCCCGTGCCCACCCGCACCTTCCAGCTGTAGTGCGCCAGGCCACCGCCCAGCACCTCTCGCTTCGTGCTGGAGGCCACCAGGCCCGCCGCCACCAGTGGCCGCGTCCACGGATCCGCCTGAAGAGTCACTTCGTGCGCGTCCCCCGGATTCGCGCGCAGCGCCACGAACAACGCCAGCATCGCCCACAGGCTCAACGTCCCACGCATACCGACCTCGGATCGCATTGAGGGTCCCCCACGCAGACAAGCGCCAGGCTCTGACACCCGGTGCCTCCCGATGCAGGCCTTCCCAGAGCACCTTCCGCGCCAGGGCCCAAGTAGTTGATTTCATTGGTGCTGCCCCGCAGGGCAAGCTTCACCGGTGAAGGCCGCTGGACGCCGCTCCCAGCACCCTCCGAGTGAATAAACGCAGGACGCCGCGTACTTCAATGCTGAGACATGCGGACCACGAATGGAGCGGGTCCCCTGGGACTGAACGGACACCCCCGCCGGCCCCCCAGGGTGTGTTTGTTCATTCAATCCAACACATACATTTGAAACAGGCAAGTCCTGGATGTTAGGGGACGACGGCGGGGCAATCGCCCGGGGGCGGTGGGACGGGAGACAACATCGGGTCTCACCCTGACTCCCCTCGGAGGGGGAGGACCCATGCCCGAGACCGTCTTCGTCGACAACATCTGGAACGACTTCGCGCACAGCTACGATCAAATGATCCCCGAGCTGCCGTGCTACCAGCGGCAGCGCGAGAAGATCCTCCGCGACACCCGGGAGCGCTCCTACGTCATCGACGCGGGGTGTGGCACGGGGCTCGTGAGCGAGCCCCTGGTACGGCGTGGGCAGCGCGTCGTCGGCTTCGACAACAACCAGGCCATGCTGGCCCTGGCGGTGCGCCGCCGCGCGAAGGAGCCGGAGGCGGTGCGCGCCCGCTGGACGCTGTTGCCCGGGGACGTGACGACCTTTCCCCTGGAGGTGGAGGGGGCCGCGGACGCGGTGGTGATGAACAACGTCCTCTTCTACGTGAAGGACCCGGAGGCCGTGCTGCGCGAGGCCTGGACGCACCTGAAGCCCGGCGGCGTCCTGTGCATGACGAGCAACAAGCGGCCCCGGCCCGACCTGGAGCTGGTGCTGAAGAACTCCATCCGGGAATGGGAGTCCCAGGGACGCTGGACGGAGAGCCTCCAGCGCGCGGTGAACCACCACCGCACCTGCGCCCAGCGGCTCACCACGGACCCCAACGAGATGGTCACCTTCCTGGACACGGACCAGGCGGTGAAGCTGCTGGAGAAGGTGGGCTTCAGCGAGGCGCTGGTGGCCGACGGCGACGACTACTACGGCGAGAACTTCTACGTCTGCATGCGCAAGTAGGGAGCCCTTCCATGAGCAACGTGAACCCCCGTTTCCAGCGCAACCTGGGCGTCCTCCACCCGCAGACCATGGACAAGCTCGCCAGCACCCACGTGCTCGTCGCCGGCGTGGGCGGCGCCGGAGGCCAGTGCGCGGTGGACCTGACGCGCCTGGGCTTCGGCTGCCTGACGCTCGCGGACTTCGACGTCTACGAGCGCCACAACATCAACCGGCAGATTGGCTGCTTTGAAAGCACCCTGGGCCAGCACAAGGTGGACGTGGTGGAGCGCATGTGCCGGGACATCCACCCGGACCTGCGCGTGCACAAGCTGAAGGAGGGCATCACCGACGCCAACGTGGCGCACGTGCTCCAGGGCCTGGGCGGCCTGCCGCCGGTGGACTACGTGGTGGAGGTCATCGACATCGCGGGGGCCCGCGCCAAGGAGTCGCTCCACCAGACGTGCCGGGAGATGGGCATCCCCATCATGACCGGGCTGATGCTGGGCTTTGGCGCCGCGCTGCACGTCTTCCAGCCGGACGCGCCGCTCTACGAGGAGCTCTTCATCCTCCCGGATGGCCGCATCGACCTGCCGAAAATCATCCCGCACCTGGGCAGCTACATGCTCCAGGAGTACATGGATGCCTGCTACCAGGGGAAGGGCCACGCGCCCACGTGCGTGATTGGCGCCACCACCGCCGCGGGGCTGATGGTGAGTGAAATCATGCGAGGCGTGATGCTGGGGGCTCGCGCGATGGTGTCCTGGCCCGAGTACCTCTACGTGGACCTCTTCGACCACCGCTACGTGCGCGGCTCCGTCAGCGCCACCCGTCCGGCCCGCCCGGTGGGGCAGGGCGCGAGGGGCTGAAAGGGTCGCCCGCGCGAAGGCTTCTCTCTCCGGGGCCGGGGGCCCTTCTGAAGGGCCCCCGAATCCCCCCGGGGACTACATCACCACGCCGCGCGACCGCGCTTCGTTCACCAGCTGCGTTCCATCCACGCCCAGCCGCCGGGCGATGAAGCCCGCCGCCCCGTCCGCGTTCTTGTGCACGCGGATGAACTGGTCGTCATACGTGCGCGTGACGATGAGCATCCCCGACACGATGACGCGCTGGAGGTTGTGCTGCAGCTCGTTGCCTTCGATGATGACGTGGATTTCGGAGAACAGCGCCCGCGCGTCCGACAGCATGTTGGACAGGTGCCGCCGCTGTTCGCTGTTGGGGACCGCGGACTTCGCTCCCGCGATTGTCACCAGCACCAGCGGCTGCTGCTGATGTTGTTGGTAGGCGGCCTGCATCTTCTGGAACACCGCCTGAATCTCTTCCGGCGTCGGTGGAGCGTCCCAGCGCAGGAAGAACACCTTGTCGATGACGTCTGTCTTGTAGACCGGAAGTGCCATGGCGTTCGCGACTCCTTCGTGTCGGACCCAGCGGCCGTCCCGGTCGGTACGCGTCCGGGCTTTCTCCCTGGGCCTATGGGACATCCTGCTCTTCAGCCGCGGTCAAGAAACTAGCCCTGGAGGCTGACATTGCTGAGACGACACATCGGCTCGGCCCTGACGGCGTCACGGACTGTGTGTTCGCCTCGGAGGCCCCCTTGGATGTCAGCTGTTGGATGCTGAACCCAGACGCCAGGGCTGCCCGCCCTGTCTGCCTATTCCGTTCCATGTAACAAGTTTCAACGGCGATTCCCCATGAAAACAAGAAGGCCCCGGGAGCACGGTGGCTCCCGGGGCCTTCAAGAGACTTCAGGTCTTCAAGCGGAAGCGGTTACCCGCCAGAGACGGTGGTCTCCACCAGGTTCGCGTCGCCGTTGATCTGCGCGTCCGTGAAGAGGATGGGGCGCCACTGCTTCTGGGAGTAGCGCAGGGTCTGGTCCGCGTAGTGCGGGGACTTGGGGTCGCCGGACTGGCTGTAGGTCAGCACGGCGTTGGCGTTGGGGCCCGCGTCGGTGAACTGGAGCGCCATGATGAAGGAGCTGCCGTTGTTGATGGGGTAGCCCTCCTTCGCCAGCAGGGTGTTGGCGTTGTACGTGGCCGTGTGGGGCTGGGCGAAGTCGAACACCGTGGTGCGGGCGGCGCCGTAGGACATCACGTTGGTGATGCCCTCGCGGTGCATGCCGCCGTGCAGGGGGATGGCGGTGCCCGAGCGGGTGGTGAACTGCACCTGGCCCAGCGTCTTGTCCAGCGCGTTGCCGGAGCGGTTGATGGTGAAGACGGCCTGCGCCAGCTTCACCAGCACCGGGTCGTCACCCGTGGCGGGCGCGGGCGTCAGGGTGTTGGGCGTGGCGATGGGGTTGGCCGGGTCGAAGGCCACGTCGAACAGCGGCCCCTTGTTGACCAGCTGCGCGCCGGTGTACGCGCCCAGGAACTCGCGGAAGATGAACGCGCCCTTCTGGTCCAGGTCGTAGCGCCCGTTCCAGCCGGCCAGCAGCGCGCAGGCCTGGCTGATGTCCACGGCGGTGCCGTTGTAGGTCGCCGTCGTCTTGCCCGTGCAGCGCTCCACGACGGCCGCGCGCAGCAGCTCCTCCATGGAGCTGCGGTTGCTGAACACGGCCGTCTTCAGCTCGTCGAAGCTGAACTTGCCGTCCGCGCCGGAGGCGCCGGTGGCCGTGGCCTCCGTGAGGACCTTGGCGTTCATGCGCGTGCGCGGCGACTGGGCGACGCCTTCGAAGCCGTGCAGCGGGGAGAAGCCGGTGAGCGGCGCGGCGGGGTTGGCCAGCCAGTAGCTGTCGTTCGCGTTGAAGACGAAGTCCTTGCGCTCCAGCTGCGGCACCTTGGCGAAGGGCACGAGGCCGGGGCTGCGCGAGCCCGGCTCCACCTGCCACTCATTGGCCGGATCGCTGCCGTTGAGCACCACGAAGCCCAGGGCCTGGAAGATGCCGTAGGTGACGTTGAGGGCGGGCGTGTTCGCCTCGGTGGCCCACTTCGTGTACGCGTCCTTCGTGAGGTTGGGCGTAGGCGTGGCGTCCGTGTACCAGGCGTTGCCGTCCTTGTCGGCGAACATGGTGTTCACCCAGGGCAGGCCCTGTTCGGTGGCGTAGACGCTCTTGAACTCGGCCAGCGTCTTGGCCTTGTTCATGCCGTGGAACTGGTCCAGGAACTTGGTGTTGTCGATGTTCGCGTCACGCAGCGTGAGCGCCGTCTGGCTGTTCCAGCCCAGCGCGCCGGGGGGGAAGCCCGCCGGGGCGGCCGAGTCCGGGAAGGCGATCATCGGGCCGTAGTGGCTGAACCAGACGGTCTGCGTGTAGTTCGTCAGCGACCCTTCCGACAGCTTCACCAGGATGGTGAAGGTCTTGGAGGTCATCTGGCGCTCTTCGGTGCCGTACTTGTAGACGGTCGGCTTCCCCGGGACCAGCTGCACCTGGTAGATGGTCGCGCGCTGGCCGGCGGAGAACGTGTGCGTCCAGGCCAGGTTGTCATTGAAGCCGATGAGCACCGCCGGCACGCCCATGAGGCCCACGCCGTAGACGTTCATCTGGCCCGGCACGGTCAGCTGGCTCTCCCACAGGCGCAGCTCGCCTTCCCAGGGGAAGTGCGGGTTGGCCATCACCATGCCCTTGCCGTTGTCGGTGCGCTCACCGCCCAGGGCCCAGCCGTTGCTGCCGAAGTCCGCCAGCTTCAGCCGCTGGAGTTCCTCCAGCGACGGCATCTGCGGGCGCAGCGCGGCCTGCTTCGGGTCCACGGACTGCGCGCCCACGGTGGGGGGCGTGGCGGACGGGATGGTGAGCGCCAGCGCGTTGATGCCCGCCAGCAGCGTCAGGTCCGTGTTGTACGCCAGCAGGTCCACCGGGGTGATGGGCTTGACCCAGGCCGCGTTGGCGCACTCGGTGGGACGGGCCTCCGGGGGCGTGTCCTGCAGGTACTTGTTGTAGCCGGCCACATAGCCGGTGACCATGTCCTGCATTTCCTGGGACAGGGTGGGGAAGGCCGCTTCCGCGCGCCCCATCAGGTCCATGGCCAGGTACGCCAGGTCGCTGCCCACGTGCTTGTTGCCCGCGCCCTGACCCAGGTAGCGCGCGCGCTCGCCGCGCACCTTGAGGACCTGATCCGCGAGGGTGCAGACGTGGTCCTGCGCGAAGGCATAGCCCTGGCCGAAGCCCAGGCTGCCGTAGTTGTCCGCGGTGATGTGCGGAATGCCGTACGACGTGCGCTTGATCTTCGCCGTGTACTTCGGAGTGGTCGGCGTCGGAGTCGGGTCGACCGGCTCCTTGTCGTCACATCCGCTGCTGAACGCGGCGAGCGACAGGGACGCGATGAGGGAGAAAGAAAGACGGCGGGTCCGGACAGAACGGAACCCACCGCGAGGAGGAAGATTATCGGGGATGTGCTCGGGCATGGCGGCCCGGAGACTAGGAAGGTGGCGATTCGCCGGTCAATGTTTCTGGGATTTGACTTTTCCACGGAGACGAAACGGACGGATGCGTTGCGTCGTGGGTTTGGGAAAGCCGGAAAGACGGTGTGTGTTACATGTGAGCCATGACGTCCGAGCCCTCGTCGCCGCCCGCGGCGCGCCGCCAGCGCCGCCACTTCTCCATGATTCGCACCTTCGTGCTGGCGGACTTCGTCACGCTCGGCAACGGCTTCTCCGGCGCCGGGGCCATCCTGGCGGCCATGCAGTCGCTGGCCACCAACAACCCACGCTGGTTGTGGGTGGCGTTCTGCCTGATGCCGGTGGCGCTGGCGATGGACGTGGCGGACGGCCGCATCGCCCGGTGGCGCTTCCGCAAGTCGCCGCTGGGCGCGGACCTGGACTCGCTGGCGGACGTCATCTCCTTTGGCATGGCGCCCGCGGCGCTGGCGTTCGCGGTGGGCCTGCGCGGCAACCTGGACGTGGCGGCGCTGCTCTACTTCGTCGCGTGTGGCATCAGCCGCCTGGCGCGCTTCAATGTCACGTCCGCGGAGCTGTCCGACGGAACCGGCAAGGTGAAGTACTTCGAGGGCACCCCCATCCCTACCAGCCTGGTGCTGGTGATGGTGCTGGCGGTGGCGACCTGGCAGGGCCGCATTGGAGACGCGTTGTGGGGCGGGGTGTGGAACCTGGGCCCGCTCCAACTGCACCCGCTGGCGCTGCTCTACGTGGTCAGCGGCAGCGCGATGATCAGCAAGACGTTGCGGATTCCGAAATTCTGAAGTCTTCCGCCGGGGTGGGCGGGGGTGGTGCCATCCAGTGGACGTTCTGGAGGGCAGTTCCCCTGTTTTTCCCACGGTGAGGTGGTTGGCAGTCCCGGGGTGGGTGCCTAGCTTCGCCACCTGATCCGCGAGGGCCACACCCGGAAGGTGTGGCCGCGTTCGCGGCTTCAAGGCTTTTGGGCGAGGCGGGGAGGGACGGGTGGGTGCCATGACGGGGCGCTGGGGCCTGCTGGGTTTGGTGATGGTGGGACTGCTGTCGGGCTGCGCGGACCGGGAGCGCTCGTCGCTCGCGGACGGCCGGCTGACGGCGACGCCAGGTGGCGTCGACTTCGCGCGGGTGGCGGTCTTCGACGCTCGCGAATCCACGGTGACGCTGCGCAACGTGGGCCGCGCGCGCATCACGGTGGACGAGGCCTGGGTGGAGGGGCCCGAGGGCGCCTACAAAGCGGAGTTCACCCACGAAGGCCCGCACAGCCTGGTGCCGGGCAGCGAGTGCACGCTGAAGGTGCGCTTCGCGCCGCTGGCGCAGGGCGGTCTGCCCGCGGTGCTGGTGATCCGCTCGGACACGCGCATCGAGCCGCTGATGCGGATTCCCCTCAACGGCGCGGGCGTGGACGCGTGGGCGCGGGTGACGCCGCGCGCGCTGGACTTCGGCCGCATCGAGGCGGACTCCACCAAGACGCTGGGCGTGACGCTGGACAACCCCACGGAACTGCCGGTGATGGTGACGCCCAAGCTGGTGGGCGCGGACAAGGATGAATTCATCGCGGCGCCGGTGACGGTGAACCCGGGCGAGCGCGTGGAGTTGCCCCTCACCTTCAACCCGGTGAAGGTCGGCAAGAAGCAGGTTGCGCTGGCCATCTCGCCCTGCCACGGGTGCGCGGACGTGCCGGTGCAGGTGACGGCGGAGTCGCTGGAGCGCGCGGTGGTGGCGGAGCCGGAGGTGGTGGACTTTGGCGCGGTGCCGGTGGACCGCGACGCCATCAAGGCCTCCAGCCTGCGCAACATCAGCACGGAGCCGGTGACGGTGACGTCGCTCATGCTGGATGGCACGGACGCGTCCTTCAGCCAGAACAACACGGGCCTGCCGCTGGTGCTCCAGCCGGGAGAGGTGCGCGCCTTTGAAATCCGCTACAGCCCCGGCCACATGGGCGCGGCCACGGACCGCGCCGTCTACACCGTGGTGAGCAAGCGCCACCCCACGCTGCCCGTGCCGCTGCGCGGCTTTGGCGGCGCGTCCGAGCTGTGCGTGTCGCCGATGATGTACGACTTCGGCGAGCAGCCGCTGGGCTCCAAGGTGCGCGTGGTGGTGAACGTGAAGAACTGCGGCACGGACAACGCGGGGCCGCTCACCATCAACACGCTGGACTGGACGCCGGACGCGACGGGCGCCCAGCTCCAGTTCAACAACAAGCCGGTGACGCTGCCGTTCACCCTGCCGGCCAACGGCGAGCTGAACCTGGAGGTCTTCTACGAGCCCATGCGCGAGGGCAGCGCGTCCGGCGCGCTGGTGATGACCACGAGCGCGTTCTCCGCGGCCACCGTGCAGCTGGACTTCTTCGGCAGCGCGAAGGCGCACGCGCCCTGTGAATTGACCGTCACGCCGGAGCTGGTGGACTTCGGCACCATCCCGCCGGGCCGCGGCGCGGTGCTGGGCGTGAAGCTGGAGAACAAGGGCACGGACCTGTGCCCCGTGAAGAACATCCGCGTCGCCAACGACGGCGGCGGCGTGTTCAAGATGCCCGGCGGCGAGCTCTTCGGCGGCATCATCTACCCGGGGGATTGGTTCAGCTTCCAGGTGGCGTTCCAGGCGCCCTTCACCGGCGGCAACTTCATCGGTGAGTTGCAGGTGGAGCAGTACAACCCGGTGACGCCGGTGCGGCAGGTGCCGCTGATGGCGAACTCGCAGGAGACGTGCCTGGTGGCGTCGCCCTGGTACCTGGACTTCGGCCTGGGCCGCAAGGACTGCCGCCCGGCGCCGCGCGAGGTGAACTACCTCAACGCGTGCACCACGCCCATCACGGTGTCCAACGTCTTCATCGGGCCGGGCACGACGGACACGGAGTTCGAGCTGTTGGACCACCCGGCGCCGCCCGCGTTCCAGCTTGCGCCGGGTGAGTCCTTCACGGTGGGGGTGGACTACCTGGCGCAGGTGACGGGCATGAACCTGTCGCCGCTCTTCGTGGACTCCAGCGACCTGCCCATCCCGCTGATGGTGCCGCTCATCGGCGAGTCGTCGAAGAAGACGGACAAGACGGACACCTTCGTGCAGCAGGACGTGAGCAAGGTGGACGTGCTGTTCGTCGTGGACAACACGGCGTCCATGGTGGAGGAGCACCCGAAGCTCGTGTCCGCCATCCCCGCGTTCGTGGACGCCGCGCGCAACAAGGCGGTGGACGTGAACATGGCGGTGACGACGACGGGCATCTCCGCGGTGTCCGGCGCGTGCCCGGGCGGCGCGCTGGGTGGCGAGGCCGGCCGCTTCTTCCCGGCGGACAACAGCCGCCAGCGCATCCTCACCCTGGGCACGGCCAACGTGACGCAGGTGCTCCAGCAGAACGTGCAGGTGGGCCAGTGCGCCCAGGTGGAGCAGGGCTTTGAGGCGATGCGCCGCGCGCTCACGTCTCCGCTGGTGAACAACGTGGATGATCCGCGCACGCCGCTGGCCAACGACGGCAACGCGGGCTTCCTGCGCGACTCCGCGGCGCTGGTGGTGGTGTTCGTGGGCGACGAGGACGACCACTCGCCGGACGCGGTCTCCACGTACGTGCAGTGGGCGCAGCAGCGCAAGGGTGAGAACCAGCCGCAGCGGGCCACGTTCTTCGCCATCGCGCCCACCAAGACGTCCTGTGCCACGGCGGGCGGCACCGGCACCCGGTACGCGGACGCGGCGGCGCAGACGGGCGGCGAGGTGCTCAACGTCTGCGCGGCGGACTACGCGCCGCTGCTCCGGCAGGTGGCCAGCAAGGCGTTCAGCGCGCAGGACCGCTTCCCGCTGAGCGAGGAGCCCGACGCGGGCACGGTGGTGGTGACCGTCAACGGCACCGCCACCCCCAGCGGGTGGACCTATGACGCCGCGTCCAACAGCGTGGTGTTCAGCGTGGTGCCGCCGCCGGGCTCCAAGGTGGCCATCACCTACCGCCGCGCCTGCGCCAACGACTGAACGGTGAAGAAGCTGTGGGTGTGGACCCCGTGACGGGCCGGCCATCCGGCCCCGAACGGGGGTGTCAGACCCCGGTGCTACAGCACTGCATCTGCCTGTGCGGATGACCAGAAAATTGGAGGCGCTCCCTCGGTGTGTACCCTGCGGAGCGTCTGCACGCTGTTGCCCTGGAGGCGCTGTGAGCACCTGGATGCCCGATGAGCCCCTGAAGTCCTCTCCGCGCGCCGGTGCGCCGGGACTGCGGGTCATCCGTGGAGAGGGGCAGCGCAAGCAGGAGCCGCTGGCGGACCGGAACGCGGTGGCCCGGGTGCTGATGGAGGCCGGGGCGGACATGCTCCTGCGGCGCATCAGCCCCGTGAGGGCGCAGGAGATCGAGCGCAAGGTGGACCGGGTGCTGGACCTGTTCGACCGGGTAGATGCGGCCCCGGTGCTGATGCCGGTGCTCAAGCGGCACCTGGACGAACTGGAGGCCCTGATGCGGGAGACCCGCGAGGTCCGGGCCGCCCGGCGCTAGGCACACGCCCGGTGGAACCGGAAAAAGCCCAGGGGGATTCGATGTTTGATTCCCCTGGCCCGGCCGCTTACGCTTGGGGTTCGCCACCTCGCGTCCGGCCGTGTCCATCGAAACCTACGGCAGCTACCAGCTCCTGAAGCGCCTCGCCACGGGCGGCATGGCGCAGATCTACCTCGCACGCCGGCCAGGTTCGGATGCTCCGGACAAGCTGCTGGTGTTGAAGCGGATCCTCCCGCACCTGTCGGAGAACGACGAGTTCGTCCGGATGTTCCTGGACGAGGCGCGGATCGCGGCCCGGCTCGCTCACCCCAACGTCGTGCAGATCTACGACCTGGGCGCGGAGGCGGACACCTTCTTCATCGCCATGGAGTACATCCATGGCGTGGACGCGCGCCGGCTCTGGAAGCGCTCGGAGACGGCGGGCCGTCCGCTGCCGGTGCCCCTGGTGTGCCGCATCCTCCTGGAGGCGTGCGCGGGCCTGGACTACGCGCACAAGAAGACGGACGCGGCGGGGCGCCCGCTGGGCATCGTCCACCGGGACGTGTCACCGCAGAACATCCTGGTGACGTTCGACGGTGGCGTGAAGGTGGTGGACTTCGGCATCGCGAAGGCGGCGGATCAGGCCACCGTGACGCGCTCCGGGGTGCTCAAGGGCAAGTATTCGTACATGTCGCCGGAGCAGGCCGCCGGGCAGCGCGTGGACCGCCGCTCGGACGTGTTCGCGCTGGGCGTGGTGCTGCATGAGCTGCTGACCGGGGGGCGCCTCTTCAAGCGCCACAGCGACATGCTGACCCTGTCGGCGGTGGCGGAGTGCAACGTACCGGCGCCTTCGCAGGTGGCGCCCCGGGTGCCGGCGGAGCTGGACGCCATCGTGCTCAAGGCGCTCGCGAAGGAGCCGGACGCGCGCTTCCAGCACGCGCAGGAGCTGCAGTGGGCGCTGGAGGGGTGGCTCGCGTCGCAGCCGCAGCCGTGCGGCACGGCGGCGGACCTGGCCGGGTACATGGGGGAGCTGTACGCGGACCGCCTGACGGAGGAGGCGCGCTCCGGCGAGGTGCAGGTGACGGACGAGGAGGCGGGGGGGGCTCCGCCGCCCGCGCCGCGCCGTTCCGCGATGCGGCCCGCGACGGCGCCGGGGCGCACGGAGAACGAGCCCACCACCACGCTGCGTCCGAACCGGTCGAGCCGTCCCAGTGGGAAGGTGGAGGCGCGCCGCGAGGACGCGGAGGCGGGTGGGGCTCGCTCGGAGGTCCGGGGCCCGGACACCCGTCCAGAAGGCCGCAACGCGGAGGCGCGGGTGGACGCGCGCAACGCGGAGGCCCGCTCCGTCGACGCCCGCCCGGAGCCCCGCTCCGAGGTTCGCAACGCGGATCCGCGAGTGGATTCCCGCGCCGTCGATGCCCGTCCGGAGCCTCGCTCGGAAGTCCGTAACGCGGACCCGCGAGTGGAGGCCCGGTCCGTCGATGCGCGGCCGGAGCCCCGCTCCGAGGTCCGCAACGCCGAGGCCCCCCGGGGCATGACGGGCTCGCGGCGGGCCCTGGAGTCACCGCCCTCGCGGAGCACCCGGCCGGTTCGCCTGGAGGAGCCGTCCCTCCCGACGGTGACGCAGGACGAGGACGGTCCCACGCTCGCGATGGTGGACACGCAGAGGAAGCTCTCCGGCGGGTTCCAGATTGAAGAGGACGGTCCCACGCTCGCGATGGTGGACACGCAGGGGAAGATCTCCGGCGCGTTCCAGATTGAAGAGGACGGTCCCACGCTCGCGATGGTGGACACGCAGGGGAAGATCTCCGGCGCGTTCCAGATCGAGGAGGACGGTCCCACGCTGGATCATCGCTCCCTGACGGCGACGCTGACCCGGGATGACGAGGACGACTCGACCCTGGACATGCGCTCGGTCTCCCGCGCGGACGTGGACGAGGGCCCCACGCAGGACCTGCGCGCCGTGCCGCGCTCCGAGATTCCAGCCCCCCGTCCGGGCGGGCCCACGCCGTCCGGTGAACACCGTGGCCACCGGCTCCCGGTGCCCGCGCCCCACGCGACCATCGAGGAGATGACCGCGTCCACCGCGCCGCGCTCCGCGTCCCGCGCGCCCATGCCTGGCGCGTGGGTGCCGTCGGCCCGCACCGGCACGCTCACCGAGCAGTCCGCCGTGGAGCCGCCCAAGCGCCGGGGGCTCCTGTACGCCGCCATCGTGCTCGTCGCGATCCTGGTGGGCGTCGCCCTCGTGTGGAGCCTGGGCCCCGGCGCCAGCGGTGTGCACGTGGAGTCCGAGCCCGCGGGCGCGCGCGTCGTCTTCGAGGACCGGGTGCTCCCGGAGCGCACGCCGCTGACGCTGCCGACGGTGAAGCCCGGCCGCTACTGGGTCGTGCTGATCAAGGAAGGCTACCGCGAGCTGCGCACGCAGGTCGTCATCCCGCCGTCCGGCCGGCTCGATGTGGGGCCGCTGAAGCTCGTGCCGATGCCGTCGTCCGGAAAGCCCGGCACGGAGCCGCCCGCGTCGGCGCCGCCGGCTTCGACGACACCGGAGCCCGGCGTCGGACCTTCCGGCGCGGCCGCTCCCCGTGAGCCGGACGCCGCGGCCCCCGAAGTGAAGCAGGCCCAGGAGTCCCCTGTCGCGCAGGCTCCCGCGCCGGTGGTGAAGACGCCCGTGGCCACGGCGGAGGTGCGTGAAGCCGCGCGCGCCGCGGAGCGGGCCGCGTCGGTGAGCTTCGTGGTGACGCCCTGGGCGGAGGTGTCATGCAACGGCCGCAAGCTGGGGGAGACGCCGTTCCAGCCGGTGAAGCTGGGCGTGGGTTCGTATGACTGCAAGTTCACCAACCCCGAGCTGAAGCGCACTGTCAGCCGCCGCATCGAGGTGCGTCCCATCGACCTCAACGTGGTGACGGTCAAGTTCGAGTAGGCGTGGCCTTGGACCCTTCCGTGACGCTCGAGGCAGGCACCCACGTCGGCAAGTACGTCGTGCGCCGCAAGCTCGCCGAAGGGGGCATGGCGGAGATCTTCCTGTGCACCGCGCGCGGGCCGGAGGGCTTCGAGAAAGAGGTCGTCATCAAGCGCGTGCGGGCATTCCTCGCGAGCGACCCGGACTTCGTGCAGATGTTCATCGCGGAGGCGCGGCTGGCCTCGCGGCTCAACCACGCCAACGTGGTGCAGATCTTCGACTTCGACAAGCACGAGGACACCTACTACCTGGCGATGGAGTACGTGCGCGGCTGCTCGCTGTGGGAGCTGCGCAAGCGGAGCAAGGAGGCGATGACGCCGATGCCGCCCGTGCTGGTGGCGCACATCGGCGCGGAGGTCGCGCGCGGCCTGCACTACGCCCACCGCCTGCGGGTGAACGGCGAGCTGTTGAACCTGGTGCACCGGGACGTCACGCCGCACAACGTGCTCGTGTCCTACGACGGCGCGGTGAAGCTCACCGACTTCGGCATCGCGAAGGCGGGCAACAAGCTGACGAACCCCGGCGTGCTCAAGGGCAAGTTCGCGTACATGTCCCCCGAGCAGGCCCGGGGCGAGAGCGTGGACGTGCGCACCGACGTCTTCGCGCTGGGCGTGGTGTTGTGGGAGCTGCTCACCGGCGGGCGCCTGTTCCAGGGGGACTCGGAGATCGCCGTCCTGCGCGCGGTGCAGGAGAGCACCATCGTGCCGCCCGCGCGCCTCAACCCGGACGTGCCGCCGGACCTGGACGCCGTCATCTGCCGCGCGCTGGAGCGAGACCTGTCCAAGCGCTTCCAGACGGCGGGAGAGCTGGAGCGCGCGCTGGCGCAGTGCGTGTTGAACCACGCCCGCTCCGTGGACGACACCGACGTGGGCGCGTTCGTCCGGCCGCTGTTCCCCATCGCGGCGAGCAACCAGGCGCTGCCCGCGCTCCCGGAGCGCACCGCGCTGGAGGATGGCGCGCTGCCCGCCGCCGGAGCGCCGCCCCGCGAACCCACGGCGGTGATGCCGTCGCGCGAGCACGCCTCGGGAGCGAAGCGGGGCGCTTCGCCGGACGAGGACCGCCACGGGACGACGCTGGTGTTGTCGCGAGACGACCCGGCTCCGAACGGCCGTCCTCCGCAGCCCACGCCGCAGATGCCGTTGCAGTCCATGGGAAGGGAAGCGCCGCTCGCCCGGCGCAGCGAATCCCGCGAGGTCCCCGCCGCCCGGGATGCGTCCCCGAGCGACGAGAACTCCATGGCCTGGGCCGGCTCCGCTGATGACGACGCCGGTGCGTCCGCGAGCCGTTCCGTGGACGGAGGCTCGCGGTCATCCGCCTCCGCGCGCCGGGCGGAGTCCTCGAGCCGCAAGTCCGACACCGCCTCCGCACGCCGGGTCGCGCTCGCCGCCGACGAACGCTCTAGCGCCGACGACCGTGAGCTCGAGACGGTCTCCGCCACCGAGCCGGGGCCTCCCGTCGCGCCGAACCGCAAGCGCGCCCTGTGGGCTGGAGCCGCCGTGGTGGGGCTCGCGGGTCTGGTGGGCGTCCTCGCCGTGGCCCGCTCGAACACCGGTGCCCGGGACGCGGAGCAGGGGAGGCCGCCCGCGCAGGCCCCGGCCCCGGCGGCGACCCCACCGC
>NZ_RAWR01000102.1:0-34518 GCF_003986945.1 Corallococcus sp. AB018
GCGCCCGCCCAGGCCGTGGTTCAGCTGGAACTTGAAGCCCACCCACTCATGGCTCGCGTTCCACAACACCACCGGGAGGAAGCACAGCAACCCAAGCCCCGCCGTCACCCACGCGCCCGCCGGCAACCGCCGAGCCCGCAGCGCCGCGACCATGAACGCCAGGCCCAGCAGCACGGACGGATACTTCGACAGCAGCGCGAGCCCACACGTCAGCCCCGCCAGCACCCACTTCTCGCGGTAGAGCGCCCACAGCCCCAGCGCCCAGAACAGCAGCATCGGCGAATCCGGCGTGGCCCAGACTCCGGAGAGGATGCCCACCGGCACCGCGCTCCACAGCGCCAGCGCCCTCCAGGCCGCGTCCCTGGACCGATACACGTCCAGCGCCAGCCCCCACACCGCCACGCCCGTCCCCAGCCCGCACAGGAGCGCCGTCCCCCGGATGCCCAGCGCGGCGATGAGCCACGCCACCATCGGCGGATGGTCGAAATATCCCCATGCGAGATGCTGGGCCCATTGCCAGTAATAGGTTTCGTCGAAGTAGACGTCCGTTCCCAGCGCCAGCGCGAGCCGCACCCCCACGCCCAGCCCCACCAGGACAAGGCACGTCTTCATTCCCGGGCCGGGGCTGGAGTGGGCGGACGCACGCACGCCCCCGGACAAAGCGCACCGGAGGGCCGTTGGCCAGCGGGGAGTGAGACCATTTCAGCTTGCCCCCGCGAACCCAGGCTCACAATGTGAAGGGCCGCGCAGCCGCAGCACACCGGGAGTACCCCATGGCAGACCATCCCCCCTCCGCTCATACCAACCGTCTGGCCCAGGAGCCGTCGCCGTACCTGCGCCAGCACGCCACGAATCCCGTGGACTGGTACCCCTGGGGGGACGAAGCCCTGGCCCGCGCTCGCGCGGAGAACAAGCCCATCCTGCTCTCCGTGGGCTACTCCGCGTGCCACTGGTGCCACGTCATGGCCCACGAGTCCTTCGAGCACCCGGACATCGCGCGCCTGATGAACGAGGGCTTCATCAACATCAAGGTCGACCGCGAGGAGCGCCCCGACCTGGATCAAATCTACCAGGGCGTCGTGCAGCTCATGGGGCAGGGCGGTGGCTGGCCCCTCACCGTGTTCCTCACTCCCGACCTGCGCCCGTTCTACGGCGGCACCTACTTTCCCCCCTCGGACCGCTACGGCCGGCCCGGCTTCCCGCGCCTGCTCACCGCGCTGCGCGACGCCTGGGAGAACAAGGCGGACGAAATCGAGGAGCAAGCCCGGCGCTTCCAGGAGGGCCTGGGCGAACTGTCCACCCACGGACTGGACGCCGCTCCCGCGCACCTGTCCGCGGAGGACATCGTCGCCATGGGCCAGTCCATGCTGAAACGCATGGATCCGGTGAACGGTGGCTTCGGCGGCGCCCCCAAGTTCCCCAATCCCATGAACGTGGCGCTGCTCCTGCGCGCGTGGCGGCGCGGCGGCGGCGAGCCCCTCAAGGCCGCGGTGTTCCGCACGCTGGAGCGCATGGCCCTGGGCGGCATCTACGACCAGCTGGGCGGCGGCTTCCACCGCTACTCCGTGGACGAGCGCTGGCTGGTGCCCCACTTCGAGAAGATGCTCTACGACAACGCCCAGCTCCTGCACCTGTACTCGGAGGCAGAGCAGGTGGAGTCACGGCCGCTCTGGCGCAAGGTCGTGGAGGAGACCGTCGAGTACGTCCGCCGCGAGATGACCGACCCGGACGGCGGCTTCTACGCCACGCAGGACGCGGACAGCGAAGGCGAGGAGGGGAAGTTCTTCGTCTGGCATCCCGAAGAGGTCCGCGCGGCCTTGTCCGTGGGCCAGCAGTCGGACACGGTGCTGCGCCACTTCGGCATCAAGCCCGGAGGCAACTTCGAGCACGGCGCCACGGTGCTGGAGGTCGTCGTCCCCGTGGAGCAGCTCGCGAAGGAGCAGGGCCGCCCCGTGGAGGCGGTGGAGAAGGAGCTGGCGGAAGCGCGCCGCGTCCTCTTCCTCCTGCGCGAGCAGCGAGTGAAGCCGGGCCGCGACGACAAGATTCTGGCGGGCTGGAACGGGCTGATGATCCGCGGGCTCGCGCTGGCCTCGCGCGTGTTCAACCGTCCGGACTGGGCGAAGCTGGCGGCGGGCGCGGCGGACTTCGTGCTCGCGAAGATGTGGGATGGCAAGCGGCTGTTGCGCTCGTACCAGCATGGCCAGGGCCGCATCGACGGCTTCCTGGAGGACTATGGTGACTTCGCCTCCGGCCTCACCGCGCTCTACCAGGCCACCTTCGACGCGAAGTACCTGGACGCGGCGGACGCGCTCGCGCACCGCGCGGTGGAGCTGTTCTGGGACGAGGAGAAGCAGGCGTACCTGTCCGCGCCCCGGGGACAGAAGGACCTGGTGGTGGCGGCCTACTCCCTCTTCGACAACGCCTTCCCGTCAGGCGCGTCCACGCTGACGGAGGCGCAGGTGACGCTCTCCGCGCTCACCGGTGACGTGTGCCACCTGGACCAGCCGGAGCACTACGTGGCCAAGCTGCATGATCAGCTGGTGCGCAACCCCATGGGCTATGGCCACCTGGGGCTTGCCGCGGACTCGCTGGTGGACGGCGCGTCTGGCGTCACCTTCGCGGGGACTCGCGAGGCCGTGGCGCCGCTGCTGGCCGCCGCGAACCGCACCTACGCGCCGGTGTTCTCCTTCGGCTGGAACGACACGGGCTCCGCTCCGCCCGCGCGCCTCCAGGAGCTCTTCGAGGGACGCGACCCGGTGGAAGGGAAGGGCGCCGCGTACCTCTGCCGCGGCTTCGTCTGCGAGCGGCCCGTCACGGAATCGGGCCTGCTCGCGGAGCGGCTGGTGGCGGCCCCGGGCCACTGACGCGGCCACGGGGACGCGCGCCGCGACTACTTCACGTCCGTGACCTGGAGCGAACCGATGAGGGGCGTGATCTCCGCGTTCCCCTCGTAGCCCACGTAGAAGTGCGTGGCGTCCGCGACGGGCTGGTTGAAGGTCGGATCCAACTGGGTCCACTCGCCCACGAAGGCCTCCACCCACTCGTGCCAGTACAGCGCGGGCACGCCGTCGGAGTTCACCATGTAGATGACGCCGTCCACGCGGCGCGCGGGGATGCCGGACGCGCGCAGCATCGCCACCGTGAGCAGCGAGTGCTCCGTGCAGTCGCCCTTCTTCTGGCGCAGCACGTCCGTGGCCCGGTCCGCGCTGGCGCCGTAGTCCTTCTGCAGGTTGCTGTACACCCACGCGGACAACATCCGCGCCGCCGTGTACGCGTCTTTCTCCTCGCGGATGATGCTCTTGGCCTGCGCCTTGATGGCCGGCGCGTCCGCCTCCACCGCGAGCGTGGACTTGAGGTTCTCCCCCTTGTCGGGGTCCGCCACCGGCCGGGCCATGCGGCCCTTGGGCGAAGGCGGCGCCGCCAGCAGCGTCACCTCCACGCGGCCGTCCGGCAGCCGCTGGTACTTCTGCCGGTACGTGTCCTGCTGGAACTTCTCCGGCAGGTTCTTCATCACCAGCTTCACCTGTCCGGGAATCTCGCGCGCCTTCGCGGGCAGCGGCTTGGGCAGCACCACACGCGTGAGGCCGAACACCTCCACCAGGTCCATCCGCTTCGCGACGGACTCGGACTCGGCCCGCGCCTGCATCGTCTGGCCGAAGTCCACCCGCACCATCTTGCCGTCCGTCGTCAGGAAGGCCGCCACTGGCACCTTCTCCTTGTCCGACAGCGTGCTCACCCGCGACAGCTTCACCTTCACGCCGCCCAGCATCTGCTCCTCGGGCGCCTCCACCGTGGTGACGGTGCGGTAGGTCTCCAGGTCCGTGCCGTCCAGCGTCGAGCCCTCCACCTTCTGGCCTTGAAGCAGCGCCACGCGCGCCTGGTCCGCGTCCTCCACCGTCTCCTTCGGCAGCGGCATGGGCTTGAGCACTTCATCCGGCTGACCCGGGCGCTTGCGAACCACGCGCAAGGCGTCACCGGTCACCGTGCCCACCAGCTCGTTGTCCCCGCCGTCGCCCTTCTGCGTGACGGTGAAGGACAGGAGCTTGCCGCCCGGCTTCGCTTCGTAGACGCGCACCTCGCGGTGCACGCGCTCCGACACGCGCGTGCCCACCTGCGCCTTGAAGATGAGCTCGTTGATGCTCTGCGCCTTGTTGCCCGGCAGCACCGTCAGGTCGGTGAAGAACCAACCCACCTTCTTGTCCATCAGGTACAGGCCGAAGTACTCGCCGCCCTTGGGGCGCGGGGCCTTCAGCGCGTCGGAGAGCTCCTGGGCCTGCGGGGCCTGGGACGTCTTCGCCTGCGCCTTGGCCGCCGCGGCCTTCACCTGGTTCTTCAGTGCGGGGGCCTGGGCCCAGGCCGCGGAGGGCGCCCCCGTCAGCAGGGCGAGCAGGCTCAACAATCCCAGACGGGTGCGTCGCATCGGTCGGTTCATGGAAGGCATCTGCTCGCTCCTGATGGGGGACTACAGGCGCTTGGTCAGGATGATGAGGTCGTCACCCTGCTTGTAGAAGTCGCGCAGGCGCGCTTCCTCGCCGTACTTCATGGACGCGTAGAAGCCGCGCGTGGGGCCGTAGGCCTCCGTGGCGCTCGTCTCCACGCGGATGAGCCGCGCCTTGCGGCGGCGCAGGTCGCCCTCCATGGAGGACACCAGCTGCGCGCCAATGCCCTGGCCGCGAACTTCCGGCGCGGAGGCAATCCAATACAGGTCGAACGCGTGCTCCGTCATCGGCGTGGGGCCGTAGCAGCAGTAGCCCACCAGCCCGCCGCCGTCCTGCCCGCGGTCCGCCACGAGGATGGAGTAGTCCCGGTTGCCCGCGGTGAGCGCGGTGTCAACCAGCTCGATGGCGCAGTCCTGCTCCTCCTGCGAGAAGGTTTCGATTCGCCGGATCAGCGCGGCGAGCGGTTCCCGGTCCTTTCTTTCGAGTGTGCGGATTTCCATGGGCTCTTTCGAGAGCGACCTCCACGAGTCGCGAGGCCAGGGTCGCGTAGTCCATGCCGGCGGCCTGCGCCGCCTTCGCGTACCCCGCGCCCGGGTGAAGGTCGCAGTTGGGGTTGATGTCGATGACGTACGGCACACCCTCGGGCGACACCCGAAGGTCCACGCGTCCATAGTCCTGGCAATCCAGCGCTGCAAATGCTTCCAACGCCGTCTGGATGCAACGCGCTTCCTGCACTGCGTCGAGCCGGCAGGGCCCCGTGGGCGAGTCCCGGTACTCCGGTGACTCCGCCTCCCACTTGGCCCGGTACGACACGATGTTCGGCCGGTCGTCGAACGCGCGACCGAAGTGGATCTCCGTGAGCGGCAGCGCCTGACGCGGGCTGTTGCCGAGCAGGGGCACGTAGATTTCCCGCCCCTGGATGAACTGCTCCACCAGCGCGGGCTGGTGGAAGGTGCGCAGCACGGACTCGCACGCCCGCACGAGCGCCGAGCGCTCCGTCACCACGGAGTCGAAGTCCATGCCCACGCTGGCGTCCTCGCGCGCGGGCTTCACGATGAGGGGCCACGGCAGGTCCACCGCCAGAGCGTCCTCGCGCTTGCGCACCACGAAGGAGGCGGGGGTGGAGACGCCGTGGGCGCGCAGGATGTCCTTGGCCTTGGGCTTGTGCAGCGCCAGCCCCAGCGACAGGGCGGACGAGCCGGTGTACGGCAGGCCCAGCGCGTCCAGCAGGCAGGGGACGGCCATCTCTCCGCGGCTGTCCGCGGCCAGCGACTCGCAGAGGTTCACCACGAGGTCGGGCTGGAGGAAGCGCAGGGCCTCCACGAAGTCCAGCTTGTCTCCTTCGATGGCGAGCGGCTCGGCGACCACGCCGTCCCGGCTGAGCGCGTGGGCCAGGCTCTCGGCCACCCGGACCACGTCCTCGCGGGCTTCGCGCCCGGGGTCGTCCTCGAGGAGGTCGTGGTCACGATTGTGCAGCAGGATGATGTGCATTCGGAGTGCCCCGAGGGTTAGCACGTCCCCACGGACCTTCCCAGCCTGTGGCGTGGTGGCCGGTCGGTCCCTCACAGGGCTACCGCCTGCCAGGGTATGCGCTACGGTGGGTGGACCCGTCGGAGCGGAAACCGGCCACCCCCGGCTTCAGGTCCCGACAAGGACGACATGCGGATTCGCGACCCCATCCACGGCGTCATCCCGGTGAGCGACCCGGAGAAGGCCGTCATCGACAGTCGCTTCTACCAACGCCTTCGCTACGTCCGGCAGCTGGGCTTCGGGGACATGGCCTTCCCCGGCGCCACCCACACCCGCCATGCCCACTGCCTGGGCGCCATGTTCGTCGCCTCGCGCGTCTTCAACGCCGTGGCCAGCCGCTCCGACCTGCCGGACGATGTGCGTGAACATTTCTGCACCGCCGTGCGCCTGGCGGTCCTCTGCCACGACCTGGGGCACATGCCCCTGTCGCACGCCTCCGAGCGCATCGCGCCCCGGCGGTCCCTGCTGCGGCTGCCTGGTTGGTTGGACTCCGTGGCGGAAGGGGAGCAGGCGACCCACGAGGACTACACGGCGAAGCTGCTCCTGGACAGCTCGCTGACGGAGATCATCCAGAAGGAGTTCGGCTCGCGCGGCATCACCCCCATGGCGGCGGTGGCGCTGATTACGGGCGCGAAGCCTCCCAAGGATCCGGGCTTCACGTACAAGGGCGTGGACTGGACGCCGCTGTTGCGCGCCATCGTCTCCGGCGAGCTGGACGCGGACCGGATGGACTACCTGCTGCGCGACTCGTTCTACACGGGCGTGAACTACGGCCGGTATGACATGGATTGGATCGTCTCCAACCTGAACCCGGCGGTGAAGGACGGGCGCGCGGTGCTGGCCCTGTCGCGCGCGGCGGCGTTCGCGTTCGAGGACTTCCTGCTCAGCCGCTACCACATGTTCGTGTCGGTGTACCTGCACCACACGTCGGTGAACTTCGACCACATGCTGCGCCGGTACTACGAGGAGACGCCCGGCGAGTTCGAGATTCCCCACGACCCGGAGGCCTTCCTCCTCTGCGACGACGCGGCGCTCTGGTACACGCTGCGCCGTTCGAAGAACCGGTGGGCGGAGCGCATCAGCCGCCGCCAGGGCTTCAAGCTGCTGGCGCAGTTCACGGAGCGCGACACCGGCTACGACCTGGAGGTGCTCAACAGCGCGCTCACCAGCGGCGGCTTCGAGCACTACACCGTGCTGTCCAAGGGAGCGCTCAGCAAGTACGTGGGGTCCTCCGGGGCCGGCGGCAACCCGGGGTTGTTCATCCTGGATGTGTCCACGGGGCGGCTGACGGAGGTGGCGCGCTACACGCCGCTCTACCAGCGCTACAGTGGCGCGGTGCGACTGACGCGGCTCTACGTCCGGCCGGACCAGGCGGAGCGGGCGCGCGAGATGATGGGCCGGCTGCTCGGCCAGACGACGCAATCCTGAAGGACGACGGTGCAACCATGAGCGAGCCCCTTCCTGGCATGGGCCTCTTCGCGCCCCACACTCCCGTGGAGCCCCGGCCCTCCTCGGTGGTCATCCTCTACCGGCGCATGCACGCCAGCGTGGAGGTGTTCTGGGTGAAGCGCGAGCGAGCGCTCACCTTCGCGGGCGGCTTCTATGCCTTCCCCGGCGGCAAGCTGGACAAGGACGACCACGACGTCCCCGTGCAGGGCGCCCAGGGCGAAGAGGCCGCGCTGCGCTCCGCGGCGGCGCGCGAGCTGTTCGAGGAAGCGGGCGTGCTGGTGGCGGAAGGAGCGCGTGAGCTGTCTCCGGAGGCGCTGGAGGAGGGGCGCGCGGGGCTGCTCGCGGGCACGGTGAAGTGGAGCGAGTGGCTGACGCGCCACACGCTGTCCCTGCGCGCGGAGGACCTCAAGCCCGCGGGGCGCTGGGTGACGCCGCCGGCCATCCCGGTGCGCTTCGACACGCGCTTCTACCTGGTGGAGCTGCCGGAGGGCGCGGCGGCGAGCATCATCCCGGGCGAGCTGACGGAGGGCGCGTGGATCCGCCCGGAGGACGCGCTGTCGCGCTGGAGCGACGGCACGGCGCTGCTGCATCCGCCCGCGCAGCACGCGTTGCAGGTGCTGTCGGAGTTCACGGACGAAGCGGACGCGCGCGCGAAGCTGAGCACGCCGCCGTACTGCCCGGGCTACGTGGCCCAGCGCATCGAGTTCCAGCGCGGCGTGCGCGTGGTGGCGCTGGAGACGCCCACGCTGCCTCCGGCGACGCACACCAACGCGTACGTGCTGGGCACGGGCGACCTGCTCATCGTGGACCCCGGTTCGTCGGACGTGAAGCAGTACGCGAAGCTGCTGTCGCTGGTGGCGGGTCTGAAGGCGGAGGGCGCTCGTCCGCTGGCGGTGGTGCTCACCCACCACCACGGCGACCACGTGGGCGGGGCGCTCGCGGTGAAGGAGCGGCTGGGCATTCCGCTCTGGTGCCATGCGCGCACGGCGGACCGGTTGGACTTCCCGGTGGAGCGGCTGCTCGAAGACGGCGAGGTGCTGAACCTGGACGGGCCGATGGTGCAGCGCTGGCACGTGCTGCACACGCCGGGGCACGCGCGTGGGCACCTGTGCCTGGTGGACTCGCGCAGCAAGGCGGCCATCGTGGGCGACATGGTGGCGAGCGTGGGCTCCATCGTCATCGACCCGCCGGAAGGCAACATGGTGGAGTACCTCACGCAGCTGAAGCGGCTGCGCGACTGGCCCGTCACCACGCTGTACCCCGCGCACGGGTCACCGGTGCCGGACGGCCCGGGCAAGCTGAACGAATACCTGCGTCACCGCGCCCAGCGCGAGGCCCTCGTCCTGGAGGCCGTACCCGCGACGGGCGCGACGCTCGCGGAGGTGGTGGCCACGGCCTACGCGGACACGCCGCCCCTGCTGCATCCGGTGGCGGAGCGCAGCGCCCTGGCCTCGCTGGAGAAGCTGGTGGCGGAGGGCCGCGTGCGCGAGGAGTCCTTCACCTGGTTCCGCGTCGGGGCTTAGCTAGAAGCTGCCCATCAGGCCCAGGTGCGGGCCCTTGCTGCTGTAGGTGGCCACGGGCATCAGGCGCACGGTCGGAGCGGGGGCTGCCTGCATCGCGGCCTCCTGGCGCAGGGCGTTGGCGTGGGACAGCTCGAAGCCCGCGCTCGCGCCCACCACCGGCAGGATGAAGAGGGCGGCGTTGAGGGCCGGCGGCGCATCCGTGCCTCCGCTGTTCACCAGCGTGAGCGCCAGGAACGTCGCGCCCCAGCCCACCATGCTCCCGGCCACCGTCGCGCCCACGCGGCCGCGCCCGCCCATGAACCGGCCGCCCGCGTAGGTGCCCACCGGGATGCCGATGATGCCTCCCGCCGCGGCGCCCGCGACGGCCATCACCAGGCACTCGTCACAGCCCACCGTCGCGGACCCCAGCAGGTACCCCACCGAGCCCAGCACCGTCGCGCCCACGACGCCACCCGCCGTGCCGCTCAGCACCTCCACCGCCACGCGTGGCACCGGGTCCTTCGCGGCGGGCGCGGACTTCACGGAAGGCAGCGCCTGGGAGGGAACGGAGGTGCGCGTCGGGACCTCGTCACCCTGGGTGACGTCCGGTGGCGGAGGCACGTCCTCGTCCGGCGCGCCCACCAGCGGTGGGGGTGTGAGGCTCCCGGCGGGAGCCCGTGCCGGCTCGGCCGGGGTTTCCTGGGCGGAGGCCAGGCCCGACACGAGCAGCAGGGCGAGAAGTGTGGACAGACGTGTGCGCTTCACCAGGACTTGAGGCTACCGCAAGGGCTGCGTCGGCGTCGCGCTGTCACCGGAAGTGGGCGTCTCCTCGCGAGGGCGGCGGCGCAGGGCCCGGTAGACGAGCGGCGCCACGGCCAGCAGCGCCTGCGGCACCAGCGACAGCGCATCCGGATACAGGCCCAGCATGTCCACGTAGATGAAGCGCACCGGCACCAGCGGCAGCGCGCCCACCTCCTGCAACGAGTGGATGCCCTTGCCCAGCAGCATCACCGCCGTCACTACCATCACCACCGTGGAGAGGTTGAAGAGCGTCTTCATGGGCAGCCGGTAGCCCATGCGGTTGATGAAGAGGACCATCACCGCCAGGGCCACGATGCCGCCCACCACGCCCCAGACCACGCCCGCCGCGGAGTCCACCGCCAGGCCCTGGAGGAAGATGGCCGTCTCGAAGCTCTCACGCAGCACGGACGTGAACGCGATGACGAACAGGCCCACCGTGCTGCCCCGGCCCAGCGCGCCCTGCATCTTCTGGCGCAGCTCGCCCATGAAGTGGCTCACGTTGGCGCGCGCGTTGAGCCACAGCGCCGCGTACAGCAGCATGCCCACCGCCACCAGCGCGGTAATTCCCTCCAGCCACTCGCGCTGCGCGCCCGCCAGCAGCTTGCGCCCCACGATGTACGCGAGGGCACCCGCGATGAGCGCGGACACCCAGCCTGCGTGCACCACGCGCACCTGGTCCATGGCCTTCATCTTCTTCAGCGCGGCCAGCAGCGCCGTGACGATGATGGTCGCCTCGAAACCTTCACGCAGCAGGATGAGCAGCGTCAGCCACGCCACGGACAGCAAGTCCGTGGTGCTCCCGGTCGTCTTTCGCGCCTGGTCCAACAGCGACAGCAGTTCACGCCCCTCGTCTTGAAGGTGCGGGCTCTTGCGCTCGGCGGCGAGCCGCGCCTGCATGAAGGCCTCTTCCAGCTTCTGGGTGAGCTCCGGATCGCGCCCGCGCAGCTTGGGCTCCACCGGCTCCAGGCCGTTGAGGTACGCGTCCAGGAGCGCGTTCTTCGCGCCCACGTAGTCGCCCTCCGCGCCCATGCGCATCGCGTGGCCCACCGCCGCGCGCGCGTTGAGCAGCACCTTCTCCTCGTCCGCGTCCGGCATGTTCTGGCGCAGGCACGCCACCTTGTCCGCGCCGAACGTCTTCGCCAGCTCCGCGTCCGTGGACGTGGCCAGCCGCTCCAGCGACACGTTGGGCGGCTCGCCCTGGCACGGCGGCTGGCGCAGGGTGAAGACGAAGAAGGCCAGCGACCAGCGGTCGTCCTCGGTGAGGGTAGGGAAGGCCGGCATCGCCGTGCCGGGCACGCCGAAGCTGGTGGTGTTGAAGGCCTTGTAAGGCGTGAGCCCGTCCTCCATCAGCTCCGGGTCGTGGAAGTTCGCCGGCCGAGGCTCCATGTTGGCCGCGATGGCCACGTCCGCCTTGCCCTCCACGCCGTGGCACGCCGTGCAGTTGGCCTGGAAGAGCTTCTTGCCGTGCTCCAGGTCCGGCGCCACGCGAGGGCTGCGCGCCAGGCCACCCGCCAGCACCAGGCTCTCCACCAGCTCACCGCAGTCGCGGCTCACGCCCTCCGGGTCCTTCGCTTCATTGACGCGCGCCTGGATGGCCTCCACGCGGGGCACGAACGTGGCCGCCGCCGGGCCCAGGTCCTTCGCCGCTGACAGTGCCTCCGCCGCGAAGCTCTTCTGCTCCGTCAGCTCGAACTCCGACTGCGACGACACCGCCGCCGGATAGTCCGCCTGGAGGTACTGGAGGATGCCCACCAGCCGGTGCCAGGTGCGCCCCTCGTCGGTAGCCGGAGCTTCAGCCCGGGCAGAAGAGGACAGCGCGAGCAGCAGGCACAACGTGAGGGAGGCGGCGTGTTTCACGGCCGTCTTCTACCAACCACGTCACGGGTGTTCAATTCTGCGAATCAAGATCAATTTATGAGACCCCCCTCAGGAACCGAGGGGGGCACTCGGGTCAACACCCGGGGTGTTCCCGGGGACGACTCAGCGCTAATCGAGCTCGCAGTACTGCGGGTACTGCCGGCACGGATAGCAGGCGCCGCCCGGGCCGAAGTAGCAGACCTCACCGGCGGGACAGATTCCGCTGTCCGGGCAGAGCCGCAGCTCCTGCTCCTGCGCCCCCAGCTCCGCGGCCGTGCCTTCCTCGATGGGCCCGCCACAGGCCGCCAGGCCCAGCGCCGCGAACAGCCCCAGTCCACGAACCAGACGACGACGCATGCACGCTCCTTCGGTGAGAGGAACCCGCACGGTAAGTCAGCCAGAGAACGCCAGGAATAAGGGCTAGCCCTGACGCTCGTAGGTGAAGAAACCGAAGGGCAAGTCGCCTTCCGGGTGCCGGTCCTCCTCCACCAACCTCCATCCGGTCAGGTCCACGGACGGGAAGAACGCGTCGCCGGGGAAGTCCCGCTCGATGCGGGTGAGGTAGAGCCGCTGCCACAGCGCTTGCGTCTGCGCGTAGAGGTCCGCGCCGCCCGCGATGAAGACCTCGCTGTCTCCGGCTTGTCGCAGGGCGTCGTCCACGGTGTGGGCCACGTGGACGCCTTGTGGGGCGGCCCAGTCGCGCTGGCGGGTGAGCACCACGGTGGTGCGGCCGGGCAGCGGCCTCCCGATGGAGTCGTACGTCTTGCGACCCATGACCAGGGTGTGGCCCATGGTCAGACGTTTGAAGCGCGCCAGGTCCGGCGGCAGGCGCCAGGGCAGGGTGTTGCCCTGACCGATGACGCGGTTCGCTGCCATGGCGACGATGGCGGAGATGCTCGGGCTCATACGGCGACGGGCGCCTTGATGGCGGGGTGCGGGTCGTAGCCTTCCAGCGTGAAGTCCTCGTAGCGGAAGGCGAACAGGTCCTTCACGTCCGGGTTCAGGCGCATGCGCGGCAGGGGGCGCGGTTCGCGCTTCAGCTGCTCCTGCGCCTGCTCCACGTGGTTCAGGTACAGGTGCGCGTCACCGAGGGTGTGGATGAACTCGTGCGCGGTGAGGCCCGTGGCCTGCGCCACCATCATCGTGAGCAGCGAGTACGACGCGATGTTGAAGGGCAGCCCCAGGAAGATGTCCGCGCTGCGCTGGTAGAGCTGACAGGAGAGCTTCCCGTCGGCCACGTAGAACTGGAACATCACGTGGCAGGGCGGCAGCTTCATGGAGGGCACGTCCGCCACGTTCCACGCGCTCACCAGGTGCCGGCGCGAGTCCGGGTTCTTCTTCAGCCCGTCCACCAGCTGCCGCATCTGATCCACGTGGCCGCCGTCCGGCGTGTTCCAGGAGCGCCACTGGTGGCCGTACACGGGGCCCAGGCTGCCGTCCGCGGTGGCCCACTCGTCCCAGATGGTGACCCCCACCTCCTGGAGCGAGCGCACATTGGAGTCACCCCGGAGCATCCACAGGAGCTCGTGGATGATGGACTTCAGGTGGAGCTTCTTCGTCGTCACCAGGGGGAAACCCTGGGTGAGGTCGAAGCGGAGCTGGTGGCCGAAGAGGCTCAGCGTCCCCGTGCCGGTCCGGTCGCCCTTCTTCGTCCCGTGCTTCAGGACCTGCTCCATCAGACTCAGGTATGGCCGCATGCCCGGCTGTGTAGTTTCGCGGACCCAGCGGGGGCAAGCTCCGACTACGGATTCACTTCCGATCCACTTCGAACCGATTTCCGATTCACTCCGAACCGATTTCCGATTCACTCCCGTTTGTTCGGAATCGGAAGCGGGCAGCGTGCTCGTCGCATCGCGAAAGAGGCGAAGATGAAGATTTACACGAAGACCGGCGACGCCGGAGAGACAGGCCTCTTCGGCGGCGGCCGCGTGGCGAAGGACGACGCGCTGGTGGACGCCTACGGCGAGGTGGACGAGCTCAACGCCACGCTGGGCCTTGCTCGCACGTTCCCGCTGCCGGCGGACCTGGAGCACTTCCTCCAGCGCATCCAGGACCAGCTCTTCACGGTGGGCGCGGTGCTGGCCACACCGCCGCACACCAAGGCGGCGGCCCACATCCCGGAGCTGCGCCCGGAGTGGGTGGAGGAGATGGAGCGCCACATCGACCGCTACGAGGAGGAGCTGCCGAAGATGACGCACTTCATCCTCCCGGGAGGCTCGCAAGCGGCCGCGGCGCTGCACCTGTCCCGCACGGTGTGCCGCCGCGCCGAGCGCCGGGTGGTGACGCTGCTTCGTGAGAACAAGGCCCCGCCCGCCGTGGCCATGTACCTGAATCGCCTGTCGGACCTGCTCTTCGTGGTGGCCCGGCTGGTGAACTTCCGCGCCGGCCTGCCGGACGTGAAGTGGATCCCCGAGAAGCCGACGAAGTAAGCCGTGTACGCGACGCAACTGCCCACTGCCCGGCTCCGGCAGCTCGCCCAGGACGTGGGCTTCGACCTCATCGGCTTCGCGCGCGCGGAGCCCATTCCTCCGTCGTCGCTGATGTCGTGGCTGGAGGCCGGCTACGACGCGGACATGGATTGGATGGGGTCGCGCGCGGAGGAGCGGCTCGACGTGTCGGTGCTCCTTCCGGGAGCGCGCACGGTGCTGTCCTTCGCGAACAACTACTGGCGGGACGATGAGCCCTCGCAGGGCTCGCCCATCGCGCGGTACGCGAGAGGCCGCGACTACCACTCCACGCTGCGCGACCGGATGAAGGCGTTCCGCAAGACCATCAACGCCTGGTACCCGGGGCTGGGCACCTACGGCGGCGTGGACAGCGGGCCCATGATGGAGAAGGTCTGGGCTGCTCGCGGCGGCCTGGGCTACGTGGGCAAGAACGGCTGTCTCATCACGGAGTCGCACGGCTCGTGGGTGCTGCTGGCCACGCTCATCCTGGACGCGGAGGTGGACGCGTATCCGGACGGACCGGTGGCGGACCGTTGCGGCTCCTGCCGGCGGTGTCTCATGGCGTGTCCCACGGGCGCGCTGGTGGGCAACCGGCAGGTGGATGCGCGCGCGTGCCTGTCGTACCAGACCATCGAGAACCGCGACCGTGACGTGCCAGAGGCGTTCCGGCTCAAGTTCGACAACCTCATCTTCGGCTGCGACATCTGCCAGCAGGTGTGCCCGCTGAACCGCAAGCCGGTGTTCGCGGAAGACGAGCGCTTCGTGCCCCGCGCGGTGGCGTCGCTGGGCACGCTGGAGCTGGCGGCGCTGACACCCGAGCAATACAAGGAACTCATTCCAGGCACGGCGCTGGCGCGCGCGCGCTACGACGGTTTGAGGCGCAACGCTGTCTATGCACTCGGTGTCGCACGGCAGGTGCACGCCCGGCCGCTGCTCGAAAAACTCAGCGGCGACGACAGCGAGCTGGTACGCAGCGCCGCACGATGGGCGCTTCTGCAACTGGAGCCGTGACGCCGTCCTCCGCGACGCCGCCGCTCGGGCGGGTGTACGCGGCGCTGACGGTGCAGGTGCTGATCAGCGCGGGCACGTACCTGGCCGCCAAGCGGGCGATGACGGAGCTGTCGCCGTTCACGGTGGTGCTGTGGCGATTCCTCGTCTGCGGCGTCGCGTTCGTGACGCTGCTCGCGGTGACGCCGGGGCCCAAGCTGCCGCCGCGCCATGCGTGGCCGCGCATCGTGTTGCTGGGGCTGATGGGCGGGCCGGTGAACCAGACGCTGTTCTTCTCCGGCTTGTCGCGCTCCACGGCGGCGCACGCGGCGCTGTTCTACGCGCTCACGCCGCTGGGCGTGTACGTGGCCAGCCTGGTGCTGGGCCGGGAGCGCGCGTCCACGCGGACGACGGCGGGCATCCTCACGGCGCTGGTGGGCGTGGTGGTGCTGCTGCTGGGCCGGGGACTCGCGAGCGCGAGGGGCACGCTGGTGGGAGACCTGCTCATCCTCGCGGCGGTGGTGGCGTGGGTGGTCTACACGACGGAGGGAAAGCCCCCTGGCCACGGAGCATGGGCCGCTGCGCGCGACGGCCTGGACGATGACGGTCGCCACGGTGTTGCAGCTGCCGCTCGCCCCGTTCGTGCTGGAACCCGCGGCGCTGTGGGCCTCCAGCGCCGCGGCGAAGGCCTCCATCGTCTACGTGGGGCTGATGACGTCGGTGGTGGCGTACCTGCTCTGGTCCTACGCGCTGTCGAAGGTGCCCGCGTCGCGCGTGGCCATCTTCTCCAACCTGCAGCCGGCGGTGACGGCGCTCGTCGCGTGGCTCTTCCTGGGTGAAGCGCTGCACTGGGAGCTGGCGCTGGGTGGCGCGCTGGTGCTCGTGGGCGTGCGGCTGACGCAGAGCGCGCCGGTGAAGGCCGCGCCGGTGGTGGTGCGCGCGGGCTGAAGCACGAAGCCCCCCGAAGGCAGGATGCCTCGCGGAGGGCCTCTGGCTGCGTGATGTGCGGGAGACGGCGTCAGTCGCCGTTGGGGTCCCACTCGGAGATGTCCTTCCGGGCGGGCTCCGCCGGAACGGTGGGACGCGGCGGCGCGATACGGGGCGGCGGCTCCTTCTTCGCCACCGGCGGAGGCGGAGGGGCGGGCGCGTCGTCGTCGTCCGAGCGGCTCGGCTGCACGGGCTCGGCTACCACGGGCTTCGGCTCGGGCTTGCGCGGGGGCGGATCCGCGCGGGGCGGAGGCTCCGCGAACGCATCGATGTCCGGGGCCTCCGAGCGACGGGGCTCCGGGTCAGGCGCCACGGCCGGAGAGGGCGGGGGCGGCGTGCGCTCCGGCTCCCGAGCCTTCGCCGGGACGGCCGCCTGCTGCCGCCCGTTGTTCCTCGCGGGCTTCTCGTCCGACGCGCGGTAGCCCGTGCGCTCCGGGGGCGGCTCCGGCGGATCATCGTAGGAGTCGCGCACCGGCCTCGCGCGCGGCTGCTTGTTCTCTTCGTCGCCGAACGGGTCCTCCTCGCGGCGGCGGTCCTTCTCCTCGATTTCGCGCAGCTTGGCCGCTTCCGTCTTGCTCGTCCGGCGCTCGGGCGCGGCCTCCGGTGCGTCCGGCGCCCGGTTGTTCACCGCGTTGAACTGGCGGGTGCACTGGGTGCGCTTGTCCAGGCAGCTGTCGAAACAGCGTGTCAGCTTCTTGATGGCGGCGCCGTTGCCGCCGTACTCGATGGTGCAGTCCTCCTTGCACATGGTGGCGTCCTCCTCGCATCCGGGCGGGACGGGACCGGCCAGGGCAGGGGTTCCAAACAGGAAGCTGAGGACGACGAGGCGCGGAAGAAGACGCATGGCAAATGTGAAAGCTACCAGTCTTCCGAGCTTCCTGGGCGAGCCCCCCGCGATATCGTCAGGCCTACGCCCGGCGACCGGGCGAGAGGAGACGCATGGCGGCGGTCAAGGTGGGCATCATCGGGGGCCAGGCCCTCTACCAGGCCCTGGGACTCCAGGGGCGCGGCGAACACCTCTCCGTGGAGACGCCCTTCGGGCCCCACAGCGCCCCACTCATCGCCACGGAGCTGGACGGCGTCCCCATCCTCTTCGTCTTCCGCCATGGCCAGGGCCACGTCCACAACGCCACCCGCGCCCCCTACCGCGCCAACCTCTTCGCCCTGAAGACGCTCGGCGTCACCCACGTCCTCGCCACCGGCACCGTGGGCAGCCTGCGTGACTCCATCCAGCCGCTGCACCTGGCCCTGCCGGATCAGGTCATCGACCGGACCTACCGCCGCCCCTGCACGTTCTACGACGACGTCGCCGTGCACGTGGAGCTGGCCCAGCCCTTCTGCGCCACCCTGCGCCAGACGCTCATCGACGCGGCCCCCAAGAGCGATACGACGAGCGACACGGAGGTGCACACCTCCGCCACCTACGTCTGCATCGAGGGCCCCTCGTTGAGCACCCAGGCGGAGAGCCAGCTGTACCGCACGTGGGGCGGGGACCTGGTGGGGCTCACCGCCATGCCGGAGGCGCGGCTCGCCCGCGAGGCGGAGCTGCACTATGCCCTCATCGCGCTGCCCACCGACCACGACTCCTGGCGCTCGCAGCCCGTGGGCCAGGAGCCCGAAGCGCTCCTGCCGCAGTTCACCCAGCGGCTGGACGCCGTCACCGCCCACGGCGCCGCGCTCCTGCGCCGCGCGCTGCCCCGCATCGCGAGCACGCCCACCACCTGCCGCTGCGCCAGCGCGCTCGCGCTGGCCATCTTCACCGACCGCACCCGCATCCCCGCGGATGTGAAGAGCCGCCTGCGCCCGCTGCTGGGCCGCTACCTGCCCTCTGGGCTCGTCTAGCGTTCAACACCCGGCACGTCGCCAGCGCCTCTGACCGTGAGCGCTCGGCCGCCTGCCTGCTGCCGAATGCCCGGACCGACCCCACATTGGCTCCCCACAGACCCGGAGGGGGAAGCACATGGGGCTGCCACGGCTCAAGTACCTGACGTGGAGGGAGTTCGCGCGTCGCTTCTGGAAGGAGATTGAAGAGGACACCGTCACCGACGTGGCGGCGCAGCTGTCCTACTACTTCATCTTCTCCCTGTTCCCCTTCCTGTTCTTCCTCGTCACTCTGGTGGCGTACATGCCGTTCGCGCCCGGCGCCGTGGACGCGATGATGGAGCGCATCCGCCCGCTGGTGCCCGGCGACGCGCTGGGCGTGGTGAGCCAGCACCTGACCTCCATCGTCGGGGAGACGCGTCCCAAGCTGCTCACCGTGGGTCTCGTGGTGGCGCTGTGGACGGCGTCGCGCGGCGTGGATGCCCTGCGCAAGGCGCTCAACATGGCCTACGACGTGTCGGAGTCCCGGCCCTATTGGAAGACGCAGGGCCTGGCGCTGATGGTGACGCTGATGGGCGGCCTGCTGATTCCCCTGTCCTTCGCCATCCTGCTCCTGGGAGGGCGCGTGGGGGCGTGGGCGGCGGACAAGCTGGCGCTCATCGACGAGTTCCACCTCGTCTGGTCCTGGCTGCGCTGGCCCTTCACCGCGGCGCTGGTGATGCTGATGCTGTCGCTCTGTTACTACCTGCTGCCGGATGTGAAGCAGCGCTTCAAGTACATCACCCCGGGCTCCGTGCTTGGCACGCTGGCGTGGCTGGGCAGCACCTGGGGCTTCACCCAGTACGTGGAGCACTTCGGCAAGTACGACGTCACCTACGGCTCCATCGGTGGCGTGGTGGTGCTGCTGCTGTGGCTCTACATCTCCGGGCTCATCTTCATCCTCGGAGGGGAGCTCAACGCCATCCTCGAACACGCCTCCGCGCAGGGGAAGGCCAAGGGCGCGAGGGACTTCGGCCAGCCCGCGCCCCTGGAGCCGCCCCTCAAGACGCCCGGCGCGGCCAAGAGCGCCGCCAGCGCCCGGAAGACGCGGCTCGCGCTGTTCAAGCGCAAGCGCCGCGTGGCGGAGGGCAAGGATCCGGAGCCCCCGGGGCTCGAGCAGGACGGGAGTGACAACCCGTCCGTGCACTGAGAGCGCCGGGGACCGGAAAAGGGGTGACTACTGCTTGGGCAGCTTCGCCTGGATGGCCGTCAGCCCACCCGCGGTGTTGCGGTCACCCTTGAGGCCCTGCTGCGCGATGATCTTCCGCAGGTGCGCGATGCGGTCCTCGTTGGTGGGGTGCGTGGACAGCCACTTGAGCACGCCCGGCGTGGAGCCCTGCTCCTTCTGGAGCTTCTGGAAGAAGGTGATGAGGCCGTTGGGGTCGAAGCCCGCGGCGGAGGAGTACTTCGCGCCGTACTCGTCCGCTTCCGTCTCCTCGCTGCGGCCGTGCGCCAGCTGCAGTCCTCCGCCCGCCAGCTGCGCGGCGATCTGCGCGGCCGTGCCCGGGTTCTGGCCCAGCGCCACCTGGGTGATGGCCTGCAGGCCGTAGGCGTTCACCATGGCGCGCGCGGAGTGACGGCCCACCACGTGGCCCGCCTCGTGCGCCATCACGCCCGCCAGCTCCGACTCCGTGTCCGCCGCGAGCAGCAGGCCCGTGTACACGTAGAGGAAGCCACCCGGCGTGGCGAAGGCGTTGACCGTCTTCGGGTCATTGATGACGTTGACCTTCCACTTCACCCCGGAGCGGTCCTTGTTGGCCTGCGCGAGGATGGGCCCGGAGATGCCGCGGACGTACTCCAGCACCTGCGGGTCCTCCACGTATTTGATGTTCTCCTTCGTCTCCAGCTCCTTCTTCACCTGGAGGCCGAGCTGGTTCTCCTGCTCGTCGGAGATGAGGACACTGGCAATCGCCTTCTCCGCGCCCACGCGCTGCTTGGCGCAGCCCGTGGAGAGGCCCGAGGCCAGGGTGAGGGTCAGGAGTGCGGTGACCATCCGTTGCATGGGCGAGTCGTCCTTCTCTTGGGGGTTGGAGGCCTTCGCGGCCCGTCGTAGCCGTGCCGCCACGTTCCGGGCAAGCACCTTCCCGGCGCGCCATCCACCGGGGGACATGCACCGGAGACAGTCCGGTGGTATGCCCCGGCGCCTGGATGCCTGAACTACCGGAAGTGGAGATCGCCCGGCGCAACCTGGAGCGCTGGTTCAAGGGCCACCGCATCGTGCGCGCGGAAGCGGACCCCACCCGCGTCTTCCGGGGGGCGGAGCTGCCCCACTTCACCCGGCTCACCGGACGCGTCACCACCCTGGAACGCAAGGGGAAGTACCTGCTGCTCAGCCTGGAGGGCGGCCACGGCCTGATGGCCCACCTGGGCATGACGGGCAAGTTCGTGCGCCGGAAGGAAGGCGAGCCCGTCCCCCACAGCCGCGCCCGCTTCCACCTGGATGACGGCCACGTGGTCCACTTCAGTGATCCACGCCTCTTCGGCCGCATGGAGCCCGTGCCCGCGAAGGAGTTGTGGGAGCTGCCCTCGGTGAAGGCCCTGGGGATAGACCCCCTGACGGAAGGGCTCACTGGCCCCCAGCTCCAGGAGGCGGTGGGGGACTCCAAGCAGGACTTGAAGGTGGCGCTGATGGACCAGGGCCGCGTGGCGGGCCTGGGCAACATCCACGCCGCGGAGGCGCTCTTCCGCGCGGGGCTGCACCCGGCGCGCAAGCCCGGCACCCTCACGCCTGACGACTGGAAGCACCTGGCCAAGGCCATCCACGCCGCGTTCGACTTCGCCTTCAAGGAGCAGGAGGGCGAGGACATCACCTATCTAGAGGAGGCGGGCTCCGTGAACCGCTTCCGCGTCTACGGACGGGCGAACGGGCCGTGCTCGAAGTGCGGAACGACGGTGGAGTCCTTCACCCAGGGTGGGCGCACCACGCATTTCTGTCCGAAATGTCAGCCGCTCTCCATGGTTGCTGTCCGCGCGTCCCGGAAGGGGACGGCGGCGGGGAAGGGGCCGGCTTCCGCCGTCATCGGCCCGAAACCCCGATCCCGTAGACGTTGACACCCCAGGGGGGCATGGCTTGAATCGCCCGCCCTTTACACCCGGCCGCGTCATGTCGCGGCCCCGGAGACCGTTGACCATGTCTCACGTCCTGCTGGCGGCGCTGCTCGTCGCCTCGTCCACGGCCACCGCGCAGCCGCCGGTGCCCGATGGTGGCACCACGCCCTCGGCACCCCAGGAGTCGGCTCCCGCCGCGGCTCCCGCGGCTCCGGCCGCCGTTTCCCCCGCCCCCACCACGGAGGGCTCCGTCAGCCGCGAGGAGTTGGAGCAGCGCCTGGAGGCCACGCGTCAGGAGCTGCGCGAGGACATCCGCGCGCAGACGGCCACCCAGGCCGTGGCCAACAACGACTGGCAGGAGGAGTGGACGGAGGAGAAGCGCAAGCTGGAGCTGTTCACGCTGGACGGCTACCTGCGCGTCCGCCCCGTGCTCTTCTACAAGTTCGACCTGGGCAAGCCCGCGCTGCCCTCCGGCACGCCCCTGGGCCGCCAGCTGTGGACGCGCTCGCCGCGCTCCGCCTCCGAGCAGACCCAGGCGGGCGCCAACATGCGCTTCCGCCTGGACCCGTCCTTCAACGTCTCCGAGGACGTGCGCATCAAGGCGCAGGTGGACGCGCTGGACAACGTCCTCCTGGGCTCCAACCCGGACAGCGCCTACAGCGGGGATGGGCGCAACAACTTCACGCTCTTCTCTGAGAACGAGTCCCCGTCCAACTCCGCCGTCAACGCGTTCAAGGACTCCGTCATCGTGCGGCGCGCGTACGGTGAGGTGACGACGCCGGTGGGCATCCTGCGCTTCGGCCGCATGGGCAGCCACTGGGGCCTGGGCATGCTGCGCAACGACGGCAACTGCCTGGACTGCGACTACGGCGACACGGTGGACCGCATCCAGTTCGTCACGGAGCCGTTCGCCGGCTGGTACGTGACGCCCATGCTGGACTTCAACTCGGAGGGCCTGTCCACGGAGAAGGCCAACACCCTGGGCGAGCCGGTGGACCTCACCCAGTCCGACGACGCGCACAGCCTGGTGCTGGCCATCGCGCGGCGCGACACCGAGCAGCAGCAGAAGGCCAAGCTGGACAACAACCAGGGCGTCCTCAACTACGGCCTGTACTTCACCTACCGCACGCAGCGGTACTCCACCCTGTCGGAGACGGGCGTCCCGTTCGACGTGGCGAACCCCTCCAACCCGATCACCGTCACCACGCCGGCGTTCGTCCCGCGCGGCGGCACGCTCTACATCCCGGACCTGTGGTTCAAGTACGAGGAGAAGAAGTTCCGCATCGAGGCCGAGTTCGCCGCGCAGCTGGGCTCCATCGACGGGCGCGCCCTCACGGCCAACGACCCCACCACCCAGTCGCTGCGCATCGCGCAGTTCGGCGGCGTGCTCCAGACGGAGTTCCACGTCATCGAGAACAAGCTGCACCTGGGCATCGAGATGGGCTTCGCCTCCGGTGACAGGGCGCCGGGCTTCGGCAACTACCCGGGCCGTCAGGGCTCGGGCTCGGATGGCAACACCGCGCCGGGCGACGTGGAGGGCCGTCAGTACAGCTGCGACAACGGCGGCTGCAGCGACAACGCCATCCGCAACTTCCGCTTCAACCGCGACTACCGCGTGGACGTCATCCTGTGGCGGTCCATCCTCAATGGCGTCACCGACGCGTTCTACGTGAAGCCGGGCCTCAAGTACTCCATCGCGGAGGGCTTCGACGTCTACGGCAGCGTCATCTACTCGCAGGCGTTCTACGCGGAGTCGACGCCGTCCTACATCAGCAAGAGCCTGGGCCTGGAGGCGGACATCGGCGCGCGCTACATCACCGAGGACGGCTTCGTGGCGGGCATCGACTACGGCATCCTCTTCCCGCTGGACGGCCTGAAGGACCTGAACCTGCCGGGCCAGGAGCTCAGCACCGCGCACGCCATCCGCGGCATGCTGGCCATCCGGTTCTAGCCCATGCGCTCCTCCCTCCCGCGGCTGTTCGCCGCCGCCAGCCTGACGTTCGCGCTGGTGGCGTGCGGCATCAAGGGCAGCCCCCGCGCGCCCCGGCCGGCGCCGCTGCCCGCGCCCACGGCGGAGACGATTCCCGCGCAGCAATCGCCACGCGGACCCGTGGAGCCCTCCGGCCCCACGGTGCCTCCGTCCACCGTGGACGCCGGGCTGCCCGAGTGAGCTTCTTCCACCACCAGAAGGGCGTGCTGCACGCCGAGAAGGTGCCGCTGCCCGCCATCGCGGACGCGGTGGGCACCCCCACGTACGTCTACTCCACCGCCGCGCTCACGGAGCGCTTCCAGGCGGTGACGGAGGCGTTCCAGGGGCAGAAGCACCTCATCTGCTACTCGGTGAAGGCCAACTCCAACCTGGCCATCCTGGGCCTCTTCGCCCGGCTGGGCAGCGGCTTCGACATCGTGTCCGGCGGCGAGCTGGCGCGCGTGAAGCAGGCCAGCGGCGAACCGGGCAGGACGGTGTTCGCGGGCGTGGGCAAGACGCCGGACGAGATGGCCCAGGCGCTGTCCCAGGGCCTCCTGCTCTTCAACGTGGAGAGCGCGGAGGAGCTGGAGGCGCTGGATGCCGTGGGGCGAAAGCTGGGCAAGCGCGCGCCGTTCGCCCTGCGCGTGAACCCGGACGTGGACGCGCGCACGCACCGCTACATCTCCACCGGCCTGAAGACGTCCAAGTTCGGTGTGCCCTTCGAGGAGGCGGTCGCCCTCTACGCGAAGGCGAAGAAGATGAAGGGGCTGAAGGCGCTGGGGCTGGACTGCCACATCGGCTCGCAGCTCACGCGCACCGCCCCCATGAAGGCCGCCCTCACCAAGGTGGCGGACCTCTACGTCACGCTCAAGGCCCGGGGCCACGCGCTGGAGTACCTGGACGTGGGTGGCGGGCTGGGCATCACCTATTCGGATGAGACGCCGCCCAGCCCCCAGGAGTACGCGCGCACGGTGCTGAACGCGACGGAGGCCACCGGGGCCACGCTGCTGCTGGAGCCGGGGCGGGCGCTCGTGGGCAACGCGGGCGTGCTGCTCACGCGCGTGCTGTACCGGAAGCCCACCGAAGCGCGGACCTTCGTCGTCGTCGACGCGGGCATGAACGACCTGCTGCGCCCGGCCCTCTACGAAGCGCACCATGACCTCCAGCCGGTGGTGAAGCGCCGCGGCCGGGACGTGGAGGTGGACGTCGTGGGGCCGGTGTGTGAGTCCACGGACGTGCTCGCGCGGGCGCGCCCCCTGGTGTTGCCCCGCCAGGCCGACCTGTACGCCTTCATGAGCGCCGGGGCTTACGGGATGAGCATGGCTTCCACCTACAACTCGCGGCCCCGGCCGGCGGAGGTGCTGGTGGACGGAGCGGCCTGGCGTGTCGTACGGGAGCGCGAGCGCGTCGAGGACCTCTGGCGCGGTGAGCGGGCCTGAACGTATAAGCGCCGGAATGAAGACCTTCGAAGGCTCCATGACGGCGCTGGCGACTCCGTTCCTCGACGGCGCGCTGGACGAGGGGGCCTTCCGGGCCCTGGTGCGCTTCCAGCTGGACGGCGGCACGAACGTGCTGCTGCCCATGGGCACCACCGGCGAAGCGGTCACCATGGATGCGGACGAGCGCGCGCGCGCCATCGCCGTCGTCGTGGACGAGGTGAAGGGCCGCGTGCCGGTGGTGGCGGGCGCGGGCAGCAACAGCACGCGCGAGACGATGGATTCCGTGCGCCGCGCGCGCGAGGTGGGCGCCAACGGCGCGCTCATCGTCACGCCCTACTACAACAAGCCCACGCAGGCGGGCCTGGTGGAGCACTACCGCGCCATCGCGAAGGCGCACCCGGGCTTCCCGCTCATCGCCTACAACGTGCCGGGCCGCACGGGCGTGGACCTGCTGCCGGAGACGGTGCTCCAGCTGTGTGACATCCCGGAGGTCGTGGCGCTGAAGGAGGCCACGGGCAACCTCATCCGCGCGGTGGACCTGGTGGAGAAGTGCGGCGACCGGATGACGTTCCTGTCCGGCGACGACTTCACGGTGCTGCCCTTCATCGCGTGCGGCGGCAAGGGCGTCATCTCCGTGTCCTCCAACGTCGCGCCCCGCATGATGGCGGACCTGGTGGCGGCGGCGCGGAGCAACGACATCGCGAAGGCGCGCGGCCTCCAGGTGCGGATGAACGCACTGCACCGGCTGCTCTTCGTGGAGTCCAACCCCATCCCGGTGAAGTGGGCGCTGCACCTGATGGGCATGTTCGGCCCGGAAGTCCGGCTGCCGCTCGTGCCCATGGGCGAGGCGAACGCCGCGAAGTTGAAGGCCGAGCTGTCCGGGCTGGGCCTGCTGAAGGCCTGAAGGGAAAGCGCGCCATGACCCGCACCGTCATCACCGGCATCTCCGGCCGCATGGGCAGCACGCTGGTGCGCCTGGCGAAGGCCGCCAGCGACCTTCCGGTGGTGGGCGCCACGGTGCGCCCGGGCAGCCCCCTCTCCGGTCAGGACGCGGGGCTCGTGGCCCGGCTGGGCGCGCCGCTGGACGTGATTGCGCACGACGACCTGGGCCGCGCGCTGGACGGCGCGAAGGCGGACGTCGTCGTGGACTTCACCGGCCCGGAGGCCACGCTGCGGCACGCGCGCATCTGCGCCGAGCGCGGCGTGGCGCTGGTGGTGGGCACCACGGGCTTCACGCCGGAAGGGCGCGCGCAGCTGGAAGCGCACGCGAAGCGGATCCCCATTGTCGCGGCGCCCAACATGTCCGTGGGCGTGAACCTGGTCATCCGCATGGCGGCGGAGCTGGCGCGCGTGCTGGGCCCGTCGTTCGACGTGGAGGTGCTGGAGGCGCACCACCGCATGAAGAAGGACGCGCCCAGCGGCACCGCGCTCAAGCTGGCGGAGGTGCTGATGGACGCGCTGGGCCGCACGAAGGACGACCTCACCTTCGCGCGCGAGGGGCAGACGGGCGCCCGCCCGCCGGGTGAGATTGGCGTGCAGGCGCTGCGCGGCGGGGACGTCGTGGGCGAGCACACGGTCTACTTTTTCGGCGAGGGCGAGCGCATCGAGCTCACCCACCGCGCGACGAACCGTGATCAGTTCGCGCAAGGGGCGCTGAGGGCCGCGCGCTGGGTGGCGGGCCGCGCTCCGGGACTCTATGACATGGCCGACGTGCTCGGCCTCCAGGGGAAGACATGACCGCCCGTTACTGCCGCTTCCAGGTCGAGGGCCGTGCCAGCTACGGCCGCGTCGACGGCAACGAGGTGGTGGTGCTCACCGCCGCGCCGTGGGCCGGCGGCAAGGAGACCGGCCTGCGCCGTTCGCTCAAGGGCCTCACGCTGCTCACGCCGTCGGACGCGTCGAAGGTCGTCTGCATCGGCCAGAACTACCGCAAGCACGCGGAGGAGATGGGCAAGCCCATCCCCACGGAGCCGCTCATCTTCACCAAGCCCTCCACCGCGCTCAACGGCCCGGGTGCGCCCATCCGCCTCCCCAAGGCGAGCCAGGAAGTGCACTACGAAGCGGAGCTGGCGCTCGTCATCAGTGAGCGCCTGAAGAACGCGGACGAGGCCACCGCCGCGCGCGCCATCTGGGGCCTCACCTGCTTCAACGACGTCACCGCGCGCGACATCCAGCGCAAGGAAATCCAGCACACCCGCGCCAAGGGCTACGACACCTTCGCCTGCGCGGGCCCCTGGGCCGTGACGGGCCTGTCCCCCGCGGACCTGCGGGTGGTGTGCCGGGTGAACGGACAGGTGCGCCAGGATGGCCGCACGTCCGACATGGTGTTCAGCCCCGCCCGCCTGGTCTCCTTCATCTCCCACATCATGACGCTGCTGCCCGGCGACCTGGTGAGCACGGGCACTCCGTCCGGCGTGGGCGCGCTCAAGGCCGGGGACACGGTGGAGGTGGAGCTGGAGGGAATCGGAACCCTGGTGAACCCGGTTGAGATGGAGCCTTGAGTGCGACCGTCTATGTAGGACTGGGTTCCAACGAGGGCGACCGCGAGTCCCACCTCGTGGCCGCCCTTGCCGCGATGTCGTGCATCGACGCGGTGTCGGTGCTGGGCTGTTCCTCCCTCTATGACTCGGCCCCGGTGGGGCCCGCGCAGCCGCGCTTCCTCAACGCCGTGGTGGCGCTGGAGTGCGACCTGACGCCGCAGCGCCTGCTGTGCATCCTCCAGCGGATTGAGCAGGACCTGGGCCGCCGCCGGACGCAGCGCTGGGGCCCGCGCACCATCGACCTGGACATCCTCCTGTGGGACGAAGAGGACCACTCCGTCGTCGCGGACGCGAACCTCCAGGTGCCCCACCTTGAACTGCACAAGCGCCGCTTCGCGCTGGAGCCCCTGGCGGAGCTGGCCCCCGACGCCCGCCACCCGGTGCTGGGCGTGACGGTGCAGGAACTGCTCGCGAAGCTCGCCCCCCAGGACGTCCGCAAGCGCGAGGCCCTCTTCTGGCCCGACATGGGCGCCCGTTTCCCCGTCCACGAACTATGAGCCTGTCCCTCGTCCTGGCCACGACCGCGCTGCTCGCGGCCGAGCCCACCTCCCTGCCTCCCGGCCACCCCACGATTCCGCCCGGCACCCAGGCGTCGCCTACCGGCATGGGCGCCGCCCCCAACGGCGCATTGCCCGCCGGCCACCCCACGATGCCCGCGGGCTCCCCCGTGGCTCCGGGCACGCCGCTGCCGTCGGGCCACCCCACGGTGGACACGAACAAGCTGCCGCCCTCCGCCGAGGAGCTGATGAAGCAACTCGACTCGTCCGAAGGCCTGCGCGAGCGGGAGAAGACCTTCGAGATCGCCTCGTCGCTGGGCAAGCTCTACTACATGAACGGCCGCAACGCGGAGGCGCTGTCCTACCTGGGCCAGGCGCAGGCCAAGGCGGACGGCGCGCGCGCGCTGTTCCTCGCGTCCCGCAAGAAGCTGGGCAACGCCGCCATCCCCACCCCGGAGGCCGCCAACTGCGGCTTCACGCCGGGCCAGGCGCTGGACTCCATGGCGGCCGTGGCGCAGGCCCGCGCGAAGTCCGGGGACGCCGCCGGCGCCGCCGCGTGCGCCCTGGCCGCGCTGGTGCCCGCGCTGGACGTGGACGTGCTGCGCGGCAACGCGCTGTACCTGAGCGGTGACAGCGCCAACGCGCTGAAGGCGTACGCGCGGGTGCTGGAGGTGGCGCCCCGCCACGAAGAAGCGCTCTATGCCCACTCGTCGCTGATCTTCGAGACGAAGGGCGAGGACCTCCAGGCGCTCAAGTCCGCGCGCGAGGGCTTCGACGCGCTGGTGACGACGCACCCGGAATCCCAGCGCGCGGCCATGGCCCGCGAGCTGAGCGTGCGCATCGAGGAGACGGTGAAGGCGGGCGGCCGGAAGAAGTGGCTCGCGTCGCGCGCCGCGGACCGCAAGGTGCGCCTGTCCCAGTCCACCGCGCAGGCCGCCGCGCTGCCGTCGGACGCGCCGCGCCCGCTGTCGCCGGAGATGGTGGACGCGGTGAAGAACACCGAGCGCACGCCGGAGCTGGAGGCGGGCCTCACCAAGCTGGTGGATGAAGGCGAGGAGCACCTGGCGCGCGGCCGCTACCAGGAGGCCCTGGCCAACTACACCCGCGTGGTGCCCTTCCAGCCGGAGAACGGCCGCGCCAAGGCGGGCATGGCCTGGGCGCTGGTGGGCCTGGGCCGCCCCATGGGCGCGCGCGTGTGGAGCGTGGCGCTGGAGTCCGACGCGGGCGCGGTGGAGAAGCTGGGCGACACGCTGCTCGCCAAGGGCGACGCGAAGGGCGCCAAGGCCCTCTGGGAGAAGCTGGCCCAGGACGTACCCAACTACCCCAACAAGGCCGCGCTGCGGGCGAAGCTGTCGCAGTAGCTACACGAACTTCGCCGCCAGCAGGTCCTGGACGTCGAGCAGGCCCACCGCGCGGCCCTCGACGTCCACCACGGGCAGCTGGTCCACCCTCAGCTCGCGCATCTGCGTGGCGGCGGTGAGCACCAGCGTGTCCGGGGTGATGCAGCGCGGGCGCTTGCCCATCACCTGCCGCACCGGCACCTCGAAGTCCGTGTGCCCCCGCTCCACCAGCCGGCGCAGGTCGCCGTCCGTGAAGATGCCCTCCAGCTTCCCGTCGCGGTCCACCACGCACGCGGCGCCCGGCCGGCCCGGCGTGTTGGTCATCACCACCACCGCCTGGGACAGCCGCGCGGTGTCCAGCACCAGCGGGTTCGCGGGGCCCGTGCGCATCAATTCAAAGACGCGCAGCACGGAGCGCCCCAGCTTCCCGCCCGGGTGCAGCAGCGCGTAGTCGTCCCGCCCGAAGGGCCGTGAGCGCAAGAGCGTCATCGCCAGCGCGTCGCCCACGGCGTGCAGCGCGGCGGTGGACGCGGTGGGGACCAGGCCCATGGGGCAGGCCTCTTCAATCCGGCCGATGTCCAGCACCACCTCCGCGCCCTTCGCGAGCGGGCTGTCCGCGTCCCCGGTGAGCGCCACCACCGGCGTGCCCATGCGCTTGAAGAGGGGCAAGAGGCGCAGCAATTCCTCCGTGCTGCCGCTGTTGGACAGCGCGAGGATGACGTCGCCCGCGCCCACGCGGCCCAGGTCGCCGTGCACGGCCTCCGCGGGGTGGAGGAACACGGAGCGGATGCCGGTGGACGCCAACGTGGAGGACAGCTTCTGGCCGATGTGGCCCGCCTTCCCCATGCCCGTCACCACCACCTGCCCCGGGCAGTCGCGCACCAGCTTCAGCGCGCGCAGGAACGCGTCCCCCAGCCGGTCCGTGACGCCCAGGATCGCGCGGGCCTCCGCCTCCAGCACGCCGCGCGCGTACGTGAGCGCGGCCTCGTCATCCGCGTCCCAGGCCCGAGGATTGACGGGGGCAGGGGACGGCGCGCGGCCGGGGAGGGCACGCAGTTTGGGCTTCTTGGCGGTGGAGCGGGGAGCGCGGGCCATGGATGGGCGCTACCTCTACTCCGCCACGCCGTGGGCGGCCATCCTTGACGCATGGGGGGGCCTGGGCTACGGCCTGCCCGCCCGGCCGCCCGTGGCCGGGGAAACCTTCTTCACCACCGGAAACCGAGGGGACGGCATGAAGTTCTTCATCGACAGCGCGGACGTCGGCGAAATCCGCAAGGCCCACGAAATGGGCTGCGTGGACGGCGTCACCACCAACCCGTCACTGCTGGCCAAGGTCGGCCGCAACCTGGAAGAGACCATCCGGGAGATCTGCTCCATCGTCGACGGTCCCATCAGCGCCGAGTGCGTGTCGCTGACGGCCCCGGAGCTCATCAAGGAAGGCCAGGGCCTGGCGAAGATCCACGACAACGTCGTGGTGAAGATTCCCATGGGCGTGGAGGGCATGAAGGCCGTCAAGGCGCTCACCGCCGACGGCATCCGCACCAACGTCACCCTCTGCTTCTCCGCCAACCAGGCCCTGCTGTGCGCCAAGGCCGGCGCCACGTACGTGTCGCCCTTCGTGGGCCGGCTGGACGACATCTCCCAGGACGGCATGGAGCTCATCGCCCACATCCTGGAGATCTACCAGAACTACGACTTCACCACGCAGGTGCTGGTGGCCAGCGTGCGCAACCCCGTCCACGTCCTCCAGGCCGCGCGCCTGGGCGCGGACGTGGCCACGCTGCCCTACAACGTCATCACCCAGCTGGCGAACCACCCCCTCACCGACGCGGGCATCCAGAAGTTCCTCGCGGATTGGGAAAAGGTCCCCAAGCAGGGCAAGCCCGCCGGGAAGTAGCCACCCGGGCTTCCGAGCCTCCCCCTCGCCGTTCCGGTGTCCCTGGAACGACGGGGGGGCCCTCGCGGGGGCTGGCGCCTGGACGGCGGGAGCGGTATGGCAGGAGGAGCGGATTGATATTTGAATCAACCCTCCCGGAGCACGCCCCATGGATTTCCAGCTCAGCGAGTCCCAGCGCGCCTTGCAGGACGCCGCGCGCAAGTACGCCCGTGACGTGGTGCGCCCCAAGGCCCCCCACTACGACGAGACCTCCGACTTCCCCAAGGACCTCATCTCCGCGGCCTTCGAGCTGGGTCTGCTGAACATGGCCATCCCGTCCGAGTACAACGGCGTGGGCCTGACGCACCTGGAGCAGGTCATCGTGTGCGAGGAGCTGGCGTGGGGCTGCGCGGGCGTGGCCACGTCCCTCATCGCCAACGACCTGGCCAACCTGCCCATCATCCTCCACGGCACGGACGACCAGAAGAAGCGCCTGCTGGCCCCCTTTGGGGAGAAGCTCAAGCTCAGCTGCTTCTGTCTCACGGAGCCCGCCGCGGGTTCGGACGTGGCGGCCATGGGCACCACCGCGCGCCGCGAGGGTGACGAGTACGTCCTCAACGGCAGCAAGTGCTTCATCACCAACGCCGGCTACGCGGATCAGTTCACCGTGTTCGCCACGCTGGACAAGGGCAAGAAGCACAAGGGCATCACCTGCTTCGTCGTGGAGGGCCGTCCGCAGGGCCTGACCACCGGCAAGCACGAGAACAAGATGGGTCAGCGCGCCAGCAACACCACCACCGTCACGTTCGACGAGGTGCGTGTCCCGGTGGCCAACCGCATCGGCGAGGAGGGCGAGGGCTTCAAGATCGCCATGGCCACGCTGGACAACAGCCGCCCGCTCACCGCGAGCATCTCCATTGGCATCGCCCGCGCGGCGCTGGAGCACTCGCTGGAGTACTCCGCGCAGCGCCACACGATGGGCAAGGCCATCCGCGAGCACCAGGCCGTCCAGTTCATGCTGGCGGAGATGGCCATGAACACCCACGCCGCGCGCCTGCTCACCTACGAGAGCGCGCAGGTGCTGGATGAAGGACAGCGCAACACCCTCCAGTCCAGCTATGCGAAGTGCTTCGCCGCGGACATGGCCATGAAGGTCGCCACGGACGCCGTGCAGGTGTTCGGCGGCTACGGCTACATGAAGGAATACCCCGTGGAGAAGCTGATGCGCGACGCCAAGCTCATCCAGGTCTACGAGGGCACGAGCCAGGTGCAGCGCCTGGTCATCGCGAAGGAACTGTTCAGGTAGAAAAGCAAAACTGTGCCCGGCGGGGCTTTCCCGTTGCCGCCGCCGTGTGCGGATGTCTATTACTCCGGCCCTGATGCGCGACGCGTCAAGCCGCCCCGATTTCCAAACACTCCCCACTGAGGAGAGCCCGCCGTGAAGATTCTCGTCACCGCCAAGCGCGTGGAAGATCCCGAGTCGAAGATCAAGGTGAAGCCGGACGGCTCGGACATCGTGAAGGAGGGGTTGAAGTACAAGATCAACCCCTTCGATGAAATCGGCGTGGAAGAGGGCCTGCGCCTGGCCGCGGCCCATGGCGGCGAGGTGGTGGTCGTCTCCATCGGGCCCAAGGAAGTGCAGGAGCAGCTGCGCCACGCGCTGGCCATGGGCGCGCACAAGGCCGTGTGGGTGAACCACACGGGCCCGCTGGATCAGCTGGGCATCGCCGGTCTGCTCCAGAAGGTCGTGGAGCTGCAGAAGCCGGACGTCGTCCTCCTGGGCAAGCAGTCCATCGACGACGACCAGAACCAGGTGGGCCAGTACCTGGCCGAGTTCCTGGGCTGGGGCCAGGCCACGTTCGCCTCCAAGGTGGAGTCGCTGGAGAGCGCGGAGGAGAAGGCCAAGGCGCCGGCGGTGAAGCTGACCGCGGACAAGAAGAGCGTCCAGGTGGTGCGTGAAGTGGACAACGGGCTCGCGACCGTGGAGGTCCAGCTGCCCGCCGTCGTCACCACGGACCTGCGCCTGAACCAGCCGCGCTACGCCAGCCTCCCGGGCATCATGAAGGCGAAGAGCAAGCCCATCGAGGAGCTGACGCCGGAGAAGCTGGGCGTGGACGTGGCCCCGAAGATCCAGGTGCTCAAGCTGGCGTCGCCTCCGGCGCGCAAGGCGGGCATCAAGGTTCCGGACGTGGCCACCCTGGTGGAGAAGCTGCACAACGAGGCGAAGGTCGTCTGACCGCGCTCCCAACCCTTCCAACGATTCCGGAGACAGACACCATGTCCATCGTCCTCATCGTCGCCGAGCAGCAGCCGGACGGGAACCTGCGCAAGGCCTCCCTGAACGCCATCGCCGCGGGCAAGCAGCTGGCCGACAAGGCCGGCGCCGAGCTGCACCTCGTCCTGTTGTCCAAGGACCCGTCCAAGCTGGCGGAGGAGCTCAAGGGCTCCGGCGCCAAGGCCATCCACACCGCCGCCGCTCCTGAGTTCGAGCACTACCTCGCGGAGGTCTACGCCCCCGTCATCGCCGGGCTGGCACAGGAGCTGAAGGCCACCTTCGTGGGCGCGGCCTCCACGGCGCAGGGCAAGGACCTGCTGCCGCGCGTCGCCGCCCGGCTGAAGGCCGCCATGGCCACCGACATCACCGCCATCAACGGCGGTGGCGCGGACATCACGTTCACCCGTCCCATGTGGGCCGGCAACGTGTTCGCCGAGGTGAAGCTCAACACGCCGGTGCAGGTCATCAGCATCCGCGCCACGGAGTTCTCGGCGGTCGCTGGCGCGGGCGCGTCCGCCGAGGTGAAGTCCTTCCAGCCGAAGCTGGAGGCCTCCAAGACGAAGTTCGTGTCCTTCAACGAGGTGAAGAGCGCCCGTCCGGAGCTGACCGAGGCCAGCGTGGTGGTGTCCGGTGGCCGCGGCACCAAGGGCGACTTCAAGGAAGTCGAAGCGCTGGCGGACCTGCTGGGCGCCGCGGTGGGCGCGTCCCGCGCGGTGTGCGACGCGGGTTGGGTTCCCAACGACCTGCAGGTCGGTCAGACGGGCAAGGTCGTCGCGCCGAAGCTGTACATCGCCGCGGGCATCAGCGGCGCCATCCAGCACCTGGCCGGCATGAAGTCCTCGAAGACCATCGTCGCCATCAACAAGGATCCGGAGGCGCCCATCTTCCAGGTGGCCGACTACGGCCTCGTGGACGACCTCTTCAAGGTCCTGCCCGCGCTGCGCGAAGGCATCCAGAAGCTGAAGTAGTCCGCTCGGCCTTCCCAGGCGGGCCGTGACATCCGAGGGGCGCGTCACCGGGACATCCCGGGGCGCGCCCTTCGTCATTTCCGACGGAGCCCTACAGCTCGATGTCGGTGTCCTTGCCGGGCTTCTTCTGCGCGGGCGGCTCCGACGGCTCGGCGTCTTCCGGCTCCAGCTCGTGGGGCACCTCCGGCTCCGGCGGCTCGGCGGAGGGCTCGCCCGTGTCGAGCAGGTCGATGCGCTGTCCGTCCTCCACCTGCACGTAGAGGGTGCGGAAGATCCACGCCTCGCCGTTCTTGTCGGCCACGGCGTGGAGGTTGCCGTCCGCCTTGGGGCCGTCCAGCGGGACGGTGAACTCCGCGTGGGTGCGCCCGTTGCGGGTGCTCACCTGGGTGTTGCTGGGGAAGCCCGGCTTGAAGGTGCCGCCCAGGGCCTGCTGCACGTGCGGATCCTCCTGGGCCTCCGCGATGGCGTCCGTGTACGCGCCCATGTCCTTGAACGACGAGTAGCCCCAGCCCACGGCGATGGCCGCGAGGCAGAAGCACGAGCCCAGCATCCCCAGACAGCCCACGGGCACCGCCCACTTCCAGTTGCGGCTCCACCACCCCTGGCGGGGCACGGGTGCGTAGTCACCCTCGGGCATCGTCGACGGCATGGGCCCTCCTGGCCTGGACCTGGGGCCGTGTCATAGCCGGTTCCGGACGAAGCGGGGG
>NZ_RAWR01000103.1:0-34217 GCF_003986945.1 Corallococcus sp. AB018
AGACAAGGTCCCGCAGGGCGTGTCGGCTCAGGCCTGCGGGAGGGGCAAGCGCGACGTACCGTTGGAGGTGGAGGTGGTTCAGATGCTCATCGTCGGCTCGGTGCTGGTGGGAATCCTGGTGATGATGCTGGTGATAGGTGGGGTCCTCGTGGGGGGTGTGCTCGCGCACAAGAACGCGCGCGAGGATGACGCGCGGTGGGCGAAGGAAGACGCGGAGCGCGCGTCACGGCGCGACCGGGACGAGTCCGGGCCCATGGGTGGGGAGCCCTTGCACGCGTGAAAGCGTGAGGTGCTTTCCTCGCGTGGGTGCGAGGATGCGCCGTGCGATTCGCGCTGCTGTCATTGCTGGTGGGGTGTGCGGGTGGGCCGGGCACCATTGTTGTCGAGTGGCCGGATGAGCACTCGGCCCGGCCTGTGGAGAGCCCGATGCCCGCAGGCGCGGCGCAGGCCGCGGTGGGCGCCGTTCGCGAGTTCGTCAGGACGAACCCCCGCCGGTTGTTTTCCGGCTGCGAGCATCCCGAGGACGGCCTCAACGTTTCGCTCTTCACGGGCCCGACACCAGGGCTCTACTACGTGCTGTTGGATCCCGACTTCGAGCGATGCGCGGGACCGCGCCGACGCATCCTGGATGGATGGTTCTTCTACGCCGTCACACCCCAGGGGGACGTGGTCGCGGAGTCACCGGGACCTCCGGATGAGGGCACACCCACTGAGCCACCTCCAGCCCCACCGCCCGCGCCGGAGCCACAGGTACCTGCTCCTACCGGGGACGCGGAGCGTAGTAACGGCGCAGCCAGCGGCTGAGGCCGTCCAGGCCGGGGAAGAGGACCCGCTCGGTGATGTTCGCCTGGTCGAGCTTGTCCCTGATCTCCCACTTGAGCCGCGCCGGCACCACCAGCCTGCGCACGCCCTGGTGCTGGTGCCCCAGGAACTCGTTCAGGCTCAGCCCCGGCCCGTTCATCACCGAGAACAGCGCGAACTGATTCACGATGCGCGCATCCAGAGACGGCGGCTCGAAGAACAAGACGAACGGATGCTCCCCCAACCCGTCGAACGTCGCCAGGTCCCCCGCCACCGTCGCCAGCATCTCCGCCGTGAACACGTCCGCCCCCTCCAACCGCAACTGCTCACGCAGCGGCCGGGGCAACTGCTGGTTCGTCTGGTGATAGTCCACGCACCACACGGCGCCGTCCTGCTCCAGCAGGTCCGTGCGCTCCGTCATGAAGTGCAGCGCCACGTAGGGACTGAACGTCCAATCCAACAGCCGCGTCGGCATCCCGTGATGCTGCGCCAGCGCCAGCCAGTCCCAGATGGACGTCAGCCGCTCCGTGCCCGGCACGCCTCGCGCGTACTTGCGGAAGGCCCGCAGCAGGTCCCGCTCCAACCGCACGAACGCCCCCTGACGGTTGAGCGTCGCCGTCAAATCCAACGTCGCGTCCGGAACGCCCCGGAACACGAAGCTCGTGCGGAACCGGCCCAGCGGCTCGTTCCATGAGCCCGCGAACACCAGGTCCTGCAACTCCAACCAGGATGTGACGCGATGCTCCTGCATCCGCTGCCCCCTCGCCGCCTGACAAGGTGGGCCCTGTCCTCCTGGAACGCAGGGGCCGGGCGTCCAGGACGCCCGGCCGGCTCAATCACAGAGACTGAAACAAAGACACCTACGGCTGCCCGAAGTTCGCGGGCTGCGTGAAGGCAAACGAGCTGGCGCCCGGCGCCTTGTCCTGCTGGAACATGGGGCACTTGGCGCAGGTGAAGCTCTCCCAGTCCTGACGGACCGCCACGTCGATGCAGCCGCCGTAGAAGCGGCAGTGGACGTTGCGGTGGTCCTCGATGGAGAACGTATCGGCCCGCAGCGGGAGGTGGAACTTGGTGGGACGCGGCTGTGGACAAGGCATTGGATTCTCTCTAGCCCCCCTCGTGGGTGCTGATTCCCTCTACTGACTGGTGCGTCGCGTCATTCCCGGCAGTCCGTCGCCCGGACACTGAACGCTTGCACCCCGGCTCATCGCTGCCAGCAGAAGACCGTGTGGGTGCGACACATTCAAAAGGCACAACAGCCTAATGACGTCGGGCGTCCTTGGCCCGTCCCGCCAGGATGTCTGCCTTCACGCGGAGCAACCAGCCGGGCAGGCTGTCGGAATCTTCACGCCCGGAGCGCTTTCCCGCGAGAATGCGGCGCGTGAGCTCCCCCGCCGCCCGAACCCCCCGCGATTCCTCCCGCTGGCTGAGCGCCCTGGCCCTGCTGTCGCTCGTGCTGCTCAGCGGCTGTTCCGCCTTCTCCCGCGCGGTGCGCGAGGGCGACGGCGCCGTGAAGGAGCGCCACTGGGCGGAAGCCGAAGCCGCCTACCTGCGCGCCCTGGCCGCGGATCCGGAGGCCTCCGAAATCACCGTGAAGCTGCGCGCGGTGCGCAGGGAGTGGGGCGAGGAGGTGTACCAGGAGGCCGGCGCCGCCCACGCTTCCGGGGACCTGCCGTCCGCCACCAAGCTGCTGGTGCGCGTGCTGGAGCTGAACCCCGACCATGAAGGGGCCCGCGCGCTGCTCGCCCAGACACTGGATGCGCGCGTCCAGGTGGCCCTGGGACTGCTCAAGGAGGAGAAGCTCCAGGACGCTCGAGCGGAGCTGGACGCGGTGCTGGCCGTGGCGCCGGACCACGTGAACGCTCGCAAGGGCGTGGACGCCGTACAGGTGGCGTGGGCCAAGCGCTTCTTCGCCAGCGCGGAGACGCTGGAGAAGGCAGGCAAGCTGGGCAACGCGCTGGTGGCCTACGTGCGCGCGGACCAGGAGCGCGTGGGTGCCACCGCCGCCCGTGAGCGCGCGGAGTCCGTGCGGCAGCGGCTGCGCGACGAGGTGGCCTTCCTGGTGGTGGCCACGCCCGTGGAGGACAACGCCCAGGCCCCCGACGTCGCCCAGCGGCTGAGCGCGGGACGGCTGGCCTCGGCGCTCCCCACGAAGCTGCCCCTGAAGGTCGTGACGGAGGCGCCCCCGGGCCGCGTGGGCGTGAAGCTGGACCTGTCCCTGGAGCGAGTGCTGCCGCTCAAGGCGGTGGAGGATTCCCAGCGCAGCCAGCGCTACCTCGCGGGCAACCGCTCCGTGCCCAACCCCAAGCGCGGCGACTACGAGAAGAAGCTGCTGGAGGCGGAGCGCACCCTGGAGGGCGTGGAGCGCAAGCAGGCCGCCGTGCTGCGCGAGTACCTCAAGGCCCAGTTGGAGCTGGGCACGCTGCGCGACGTCGCCGAACGCTGCCGTGAGCGGGAGAAGCGCGAGTGCCGCGCGGCCATCCAGGAGTGCGGCGAGGAGGCCCGCGACGCGAAGAGCCCGGGCAAGGTGCCTGGCGAGTGCGACCCGGAGCGCTGCTCGGGCCAGTGCACCCAGGATGAGGGCCTGATGTCGATGAAGTCCAAGGCGGCGCGCGTGCTGGAGGTGGCCGTGCAGGTGGCCCTGGACAAGGCGGAGACCCAGCGCACCGAAGTGCAGCGCAACCGCGACTCCGTCTTCCGCGAGCCCATCACCGTGGAGGAGCCCATGTATTCGGACTTCGTCTACGACGTGCAGCTGCACCGGCTCACCGTGACGGCCACGGTGACGTCGGTGATGCGCGACCTCTTGACGCCCCAGCAGGTGCCCGCGCCCAACACGCAGGACTACGCGGTGCTGCACGAGGACCTGGCGCACAAGGGCTATGACCGCTACGGCGTGCTCGCGGACCCCGTGCAGCTGCGCAACGAGCTGGAGCTGCGCGTGGACGCGGGCGACAAGGCCGTGGCGGACGTGGCGAAGCACGTGAAGGAGCGCTTCGACCTGTACCGCGGCAAGCGCGTGGAGGACGCCCGGCGCGGCATGGTGCGCCCCGGCGCGGAGGACGTGGTGGAGACCGCCGTGCGCGCGCTGCTGCTCACCGCGGACGCGCCGCCGCAGGACATCCTCCAGCCCGTCGCCCGCGCGCGCGGCCTCACGAAGCCGGAAGCCCTGCTCGGCGTGGGGCAGTAGTCCGCCGTACCTGCCTCACCCGGCGCGGTGCGCTCCGGCTTCGCGCCAGGGCGCCCGCCGCGCCCTTCAGTCCAGGCTGGCGCTCATCTCCGGGCGCTCCAGCCGCAGCGTCTCCACCCGGCGCCTGCGCGCTCCCGCGATGGTCAGGTGCCACGCGGCCGCGGCCAGGCCCACGCAGAAGCAGCCCGCCCACAGCGCGGTGGCACCCACGTGGCCCAGCATCGCTCCTCCCAACGCGGGGGCGATGCTGGACGCCAGGCCCCACATCATGTGGTACGCGCCCTGGTAGCTGCCGCGCAGCTCCGCCGGCGCCAGGTCCGCCACCACCGACGGCGCCACCGGCGAGTGGACGATTTCGCCCAGCGTCCACACCGCCACGGCCGCCATCGCGAGCGGCACGGTGGCTGGCAGCGCGTGCAGCCCGAAGCCCACGGCGGTGAGCACGCCCGCCACCGCCAGCGCGGTGGAGCGGCGCACCCGGCCCACGCCTCGCACGACGAACGGCTGGAGCGCGACGATGAGCACGCCGTTGACGGACATCACCAGCCCGTACTGGGCGGGCGTCAGGCCCTGCTGGGTCAGCGTCACCGGCAGGCTCATGAAGCTCTGGTGGAAGAGCAGGGCCAGCGCGAACACCGGCAGGCAGAAGGCCAGGTACACGCTGTCACGGAAGGGCGTCAGCACCGCCCCCAGCGGGGAGTGCTCCGCGTGCGCCGCTCGAGCCTCCGGGGGCCGCGTCTCCGGCACGAACGCCCAGACGCAGCAGCCGTAGAGGAACGTGGTCACCGCGTCCGCGATGAAGAGCAGCCGGTAGCCCATCCCCGCGAGCAGGCCCGCCAACGGCAGCGCGATGGCGAAGCCCAGGTTGATGACCCAGTAGAGCAACCCGTACGCGCGCGCCCGGTCCCGGGGCGGCACCAGGTCCGCCACCGCCGCGGACACCGCCGGCCGGTACAGGTCCCCCAGGATGCCCAGGAGGAAGGCCGCCACCGCGATGCGCCCCGGCGTCTCCGAGTGGCCGATGAGCAGCATGGCCCCCGACCCCAGCCACAGGCCCCCCGCGAGCGTCAGCCGCCGGCCCACCCGGTCCGCGAGCATGCCCCCCAGCGGCGCCGCCAGCACCGCGCCCGCGCCGTTGAGCGCCACGATGAAGCCCGCCTGCTCGATGCTGAAGCCGCGCTCGCGCGTGAGGTAGAGCGCCAGGAACGGCGCGACGAAGGACCCCAGCCGGTTCACGAAGGTGCCCACCCACAGGACCCAATACGTCCGTGGCAGGCCACCCCCGCCCAGCGCTCTCAACACCGTGGCAACGGGATTCATGGCGGGATGTCCGACGGACGTGGAGAGGAGGGACTGACCGCGGGCGCGCGCCAGCATGCGCTCGCGCCCCGCGCGTTTCCATGCGCCCTCTGGCTCACACGGGCGGTTGGAGCCTCATGCATTCCAGTCGCGCGCGAAACGCGACTTCCCCGGCCGCACCTTCATGGCGCTGGACATCGCTGGCGGGCTCCTCCAGGTTGCCGCGCCAATCCACACCCTGGAAGGCGGGACGCAAGGCGGGCATGGGGCAGGTCATCGGACTTCTGGGGGTGTGCCTCGTCTTGGGCGTGCTGGCGCGACGCAGCGGCCGGTTCCCCGAAGGGACGGCGCCCGCGTTCAACGTCTTCCTCCTCAACGTGTCGCTGCCGGCGCTGGTGCTGCGCGCCATGCATCGGCTGGAGTTCGCGCCCGGGCTGGTGGTGGCCGCCGCGGCGCCGTGGCTGCTCTTCGTGGGGGCGGTGCTCTTCCTTCGCCTGCTCGGGCCCCGGCTGGGGCTGTCGCGCGAGTCGGTGACGGCGCTCATCCTCACCGCGGGGCTGGGCAATACGGCCTTCGTGGGCCTGCCCATGGCCGCCGCGCTCCTGGGGCCCTCGAGCGTGCCGGTGGCGGTGGTGGCGGATCAGCTGGGCTCGTTCCTGGTGCTGGCGACGCTCGCCACGCTGACGGCGGCGAGGGCCAGCGCCCGGACGGAGCTGTCCGTGCGCACGCTCGCTCGCAAGGTGGTGGGGTTCGCCCCGTTCCAGGCGCTGGTGCTGGCGCTGCTCCTGCGCCCCTTTCCCTTCCCGGACTGGCTGGAATCCGTGCTGCAGCGGCTGGGCGACCTGCTCACGCCGCTGGCGCTCTTCGTCGTGGGCTTCCAGCTGCGGCTGAAGGGGCTTGGGCCACGTGTGCCGGCGCTCGCGCTGGGGCTGTCCTACAAGCTGGTGCTCGCGCCGCTGGCGGTGCTGGGCTTGCTGATGCTCATGCCCGGGCTTGAGCTGGTGGTGAGGCAGACCACGGTGCTGCAAATCGCCATGGCGCCCATGGTGACGGCGGCCATCCTCGCCGCCGAGCACGACCTGGACGCGGACCTGGCGGTGCTGATGGTGGGCGTGGGCATTCCGCTGTCGTTCGCCACCGCGCCGCTGCTCCTGTCCCTGGTGCACTGACGCCCGTGCGGCACGGGCGTCAGGCGATTCGTTTCAGGCGAGCGCCGTGGTCTCGAAGGAGAGCTCGACGCCATTGGGTTTCACGCGCATCTGTGGACGCGACAGCACATGGCAGTGCGGGCAATAGCCGTGAGCACCCGCTGGCGTGGCCCGGATGGAGACCGCGCCGCCACACATCATGCAGCCCTCGGGAAGATCGAAGTCCGCGAACCGCTCTCCGCTCTGGGTCTCGAATTGGGTCATGCCATTGAGTTAACGCAGGATCTGCCCGACACAAGCAGACCGGTTCCCTCCCCGCGAGGACCCGGTATGGCGCCTTGCCCCACCTTTCGGGCACAGAAGACGGCCCTTCAAGGCAGCCTGCAAAGGTTACCGGCCGATCTCCGACTGCTCACCCGGCGACAACGCAACCTCTTGAGCGGGCTGGCGAGCGCTGGCACGGGGATTTCATAGCGCACCCCCTCGGACAGCAACGGGACGGGGGAGGTGCGGGATGGGTGTAGGGAACACAGTGAAGGTCATGTGCGACCGGAAGGGCTGGCGGGTGGAGGTGGCGCACTCGGCGGGCGTGCGGCGCTACCGGTACGGCAGCGAGTCGCAGGCGCGTTATTTCGCGGCGGTGTTCGAGCTGGGGCCGAGCGTGCTGCCCCCCAAGAACCACGCGCGAAGGCGGCAGGAGCCCTGCTTGGCTCTACCCAATGAGGTCTCTTTCGGAGAGGCTTGGCTGCATGAGTGATGCTCCCAAGCCCAAGCCCTTCATCCTCCCCAACCGGCAGCACGTCACCAAGGAGCCGGATCCGGGCGGCCGTTGGTCCGCGCAGTTCCCGGAGATGATTGGTTACACCAGCCAGGGCGGCGGCAAGGTGCCGGCCGACTTCGGGTGGAACACCAACCCCAAGCAGTGGCAGGAAGAGCTGACGCCGCAGACGCTGGCGGAGCGCTTCGAGGAGCTGCGCATCCTGCCTCCGAAGAAGGACGCCCCCGCGCTGCCCGCGCCGGCCACGCCCGCGAAGCCCTGAAGCTCTGGGTGATTCGCCTGGCCGTCCGCTTCCAGGGCCCCGGAGGTTCCCGGGCCCCGTGGAGGCGTGAGGCCCGCTAGCTGAACGGCAGACTGGCCAGCCGCTCGCGGAAGCGGGCGAGCAGGTCTCTCGCGCCGGCCTCGTTGAGCCCCTCCGAGGCCTCCTGACGGCCCTTGCGCAGGAAGACGTCGAAGGGCGCCGAGCGGCCCGAGAGCGCGCCCGCCGCCGCCACCGCCTCCTCCAGGACCCGCGCCGCGCCCGAAGAGCCCAGCTCCAGGTGCATGTCCACCTGCTCCAGCCGGGCGCTGCTCGCGGCCCACACCGCTCGGTCGTGCACGGTGAGCCACGCGCGGGTCAGCTCCTCCATCGCGTCCTCCATCAGCGCGAGGAAGGGCTCCACCATCCCGGGCAGCACCTCCGGCCCCAGGGCGGGCTGCGTGCCCGCTTCGCGCAGCCGGCCTCGCGCCGCGACGATTTCGCGCTTGGTGGGCGTCTTCAGCGCGAGCGACGCGGGCAGGGACACGAACGCGGCCAGGCTCTCCTCGGCCTGCCTCGCCAGCGAGGGCCGCTGCGCGTCCGTGGCCTTCGCGGCGCGCTCCAGCCGGCCCTGCAGTGAGCGGCGCAGGTCCGCCGCGGCGCCTCGCAGGGCCACGCGCGCGCCCACCTGGTTCGTGTAGCCGGGCACCACGTCCTCGCGGCGCACGTCCGCGAAGGCCGCGGCGGTGAGGTACACGAGGTCGCCGATGCGGTTGCGGAAGTCCGCGCGCGACGCGGCCAGCTCCGACATCAGCGTCCAGCGGTCGCTCACCACCTCTGGCCGGCGCATCTGCACGCCCAGCTCCTGCACGCGCTTGGACAGGCGCTCCGCGCTGGCGTGCAGCACGGCCTCCGCTTCCTGCGACAGGCGCTCGTCGGAGCTCGCGGGCGGCGGGGCCCAGCCGCCGTCGTTGGACGCGGCGGGGCGCGCGGGCGGCGGGAAGGCGTCGCGGATGGCGGCCACCAGCTTGTTGACGTCCGTCAGCGTCTCGCCGATGGCGGGCGCCATGGTCTCCCACAACGACAGGTCCGCGGCGTCGTCGGGTTCGGCGGTGGTGGGCTCGTACTTCACGATGCTCAGGTGCCCCAGCCGGTCGATGGCGACCGCGGCCGCCTGGTAGACCTTGCGCAGCCGCGTCGCGAAGTCGCGGTCCATCAACGCTTCGAGCAGCGCATCCAGGCGGGGCGGCAGGGCATCCTGCGGGGGACGGTTCTTCGAAACGACCATGACGCATCACCCTAGCTCAGCCGCCCGACGGATACGTCAACGGGGGGAGGTGGGGACCGGCTCCGCGCTTTCCGGCGTACAGTGGAAAGACGGGGAGAAAACGCATGACAGGTGGCATCCAGCGCCGGCGATGGGTGGCCGGCGGGCTCGGGCTGTTGTTTCTGGGGGGAGGCCTGGCCTTCATGGCTTCCGGGCGGTGTCTGTCCGCCTGGATGTTCCAGGGCGTGGAGGTGCCCGCGTGTCCGGACGGCGAGTTCCGCCAGACGGTGAGCATGTCCGCCAGCGGGCTCGCGCGGGGAGGCTCCAGCCGGGTGACTGTCTGGGCGCAGGCGCACGGCATGGACGCGGAGGGCCGCGAGCTCGAGGCCCTCGTGGGCCGCGGCACGGCGGCGCTGTTCCTGGTGGACGCGGCCGGCAAGGAGACGCCGCTGCCGCTGGATGCCAAGGGCCGCTGGGAGCGCGAAGACTCCGGTTCCCTGTCGGCGCCGGTGACGCTGCCCGCGGTGCCGGACGGCGACTACCAGCTGCGCGCACGCCTCACCACGCCGCTGGGCACCGGCACGGTAGACGCTGCGCTGCCCCTGTACGCGCCCGCGCGGGTGCGTGTGCTGACGGACCGGCCCCTCTACGAGCCCGGTCACCGGGTGCGCTTCCGCGCGGTGTCGCTGCGCGCGAAGGACCTGTCGCCGCTCGATGGACGGCCGGGGACGTGGAAGGTGATGGACCCCTCCGGCGAGGTGGTGCTGGAGGAGCGCGCGCCCGCGGGCAACTGGGGCGTGGTGGCGGGGGATTTCCCGTTGGACCGGGGCGCGCCCACGGGCACGTGGTCGGTGGCGTGGACCAGCGGTGGCGCCTCCGGTGACGCGACCTTCACGGTGGAGCCCTTCACGCTGCCGCGCCTGCGGATGGAGGCGAAGAGCCCCCGGCCCTTCTGGCGCGCCAACGACACGCCGGAGGTGACGGGGCAGGTGTCCTACGCGTCCGGCGCGCCGGTGGCGGACACGGACGTGACGCTGGCGTGGAGCCACGCGGGCGCATGGCCTCCTCCGACGGAGTGGCTCCGGGGCGAGCTGCCCACGAAGGCTCGCACGGATGCCGCCGGCCGCTTCCGCGTGACGCTGCCGCGCGTGCCCCAGGACCTGCGCGGCCAGGCCACGCTGAGCGCGAGCCTGGAGGCGAAGGACCCCACGGGCGAGCCGGTGCGCGGCGGCGTGTCGCTCCTCCTGTCCGAGGACGCGGTGGCCGTGTCCTCCGTGACGGAGCTGGAGGACGGGCTGGTGGCGGGCTTCAGCAACCGCGTCTACCTGCGCGCCACCACCGCGTCGGGCCAGGTGCTGCCGGGCGCGGAGGTGATGGTGACGCGCGCATGGGACCCTCGCGACAAGGGCGTGAGCGCGGTGGCGGACGAGGACGGCGTGGCCGCCTTCCAGTTGGACCCGGGCCCCGCGGTGAACGTGGTGGTGCCGCCGCTGCCGGTGCGCGTGCAGCCGCGTCCGCCGCCCGTGTCGCTCGCGTCGTCGCGGGATCTGCTGGGCACTCAGGGAGGGCAGTCGTCGCTGGAGGATCAGCTCGCGCTGGAGCGGTTGCTGCCGGTGCTGCATCCCTGCGCGCGCTTCGTCAGCCCGTCCTCCGGCGCCTCCATGGCGGAGTTCGTGGTGCGGGTGGGCGCGTCCGGGCAGGTGCTGGACGTGGCCGGCGCGGAGGAGGGGTTGGAGGCGTGCATGGCGTCGGCGCTGCGTGCGCGGGGACTGCCGGCGCGCGCGGAGCGGATGCTCCAGCTGCGCTTCCAGGTCATGGATCCAGGCCTGCCCTCGATTCGCTGGAACACGCAGGTCGCCTTCGGGGACGAGCGGGGCGTGAGCGAGGGGCTGACGGTCGCCGCGCTGGACGCGCGCTCGTGCCTGCCGCCCACGCTGGACCGCGCCGTGGCGGTGCCCGGCGTGATGACGTGGCGGCGGTGGGCGGACAAGCCGGAGCTGGCGCTGTCCTGGGTGGCGGAGCCCGCGACGGATGACGCGCTCCCGGCTGCGGTGCTGGCGTGCGTGAAGGAGCGCTTCGCGCGCATCCGCGTTCCGGCCTCGACGCAGGCGGAGCTGCTGGCGGGACGCAGGCCGTCGGAGGCCATGGGCGTGGTGCGCTTCATCACGCAGCCGACGTACGGCGGCAACGGCATTCCCCGACCGCCTCAGGCCACCACGTTCCTGGGCTACGAGTTGAAGGTCCGCGCGAAGTGGGACGGCCAGGACATGGGGGAGACGAAGTTCGTGCTGCGCCCCGCGCGCCTGCCGCCGCTGCGCCTCCGCATGACGCCGGTGCTGGCGAAGGCGGGCGAGTCCGTGAAGGTGGAGCTGCTGCGCGGCCCCGGCTTCACGGGCGAGCTGCCCAAGACGCTGGAGCTGGTAGCGGGGCCGACGCGGCTCAAGGAGAAGCTGGACGCGGCCACGCGCTCCACGCACTTCATGTTGCCCAAGGACTTCGAGGGCTGGGCGCAGGTGGAGGGCGTGGCGGCGACCGCGCGCGTGTACGTGGCGCCTCGCGCATCGCTGACGGTGGAGGTGTCTCCGGACAAGCCCGCGTACGCGCCCGGGGAGCTGGCGCGTCTCCAGGTCCACACGCGCGTGGACGGCAAGGACGGCGAGGCGGCGGTGGGCCTCTTCGGCGTGGACGAGACGCTGTCCCAGCTGGCACCGCTGCCGGGCGCGGATGCGCTGGACGGGCTGAGGCCTTCTCCGTCGGTGGCCACGCCGGCCTTCGGCGTGCTGGACGGCCAGGCGCTGGCCATGGGGCGCATCCGGGGCGCGAACGCGGCCGCGGCGGCGCTCTTGCGCGTGACGGCGGTGCCCACGCTGGAGGATGTGGAGACGCCCCTGTCGGCGAGCGCCACGAGCCCCTTCTCCCCGGACGCGGAGCTGACGGAGCCCTTCTACGCGGTGCTGACGGAGCTGCACGCGCGCACGCGCAAGTGGGAGGAGACCGCGCCCGAGGGTGAGACGTTGGACCCCGCGGGGCTCGCGCGGCTGTGGGCGGAGTCGCTGGCCGCGTGCGAGCAGCGCGGGCAGAAGGTGACGGATGCGTTCGGCCGCAAGCTGCGGTTGTCGCGGTTGCCGGAGGACCTGCTGGCCCTCACGGATCCTCGCGCGGTGGTGGTGAATGGAACGCGGTTGCCGGAGGACGTCGTGAACTGGGGCGCGTGGGTCGCCCGGGAGGCGCCATGAAGCAGCGCTCGTGGATGTCCGGGGCGGTGGGCCTCGGGGTGGGGTTCGTGCTGGGCGGGGTGATGATCGCGGTGGTGACGGGGGAGTCGGTCCGCCGCCTCATGGGGAGCTCCGCCGCGGCGCTCGCGGGGGATGAGTTCGTCGCGACCAAGAGCTCGCCAGGCTCCGGCGATGAGGGTCTGCAGCGCAAGACGATGAAGAGCTTCGGGTCGGCGAACTCGTATGACGACGAGTCCGTCGGTTCACGGGGAGGCGGCGGACCGGCCCAAGCTCCGATGGCCGCGGCACCCGTGATGGAGATGGCGGCACCTCCTCCGGAGCCGGAGATGGAGGAAGGGGGCGTCAGCAAGGACCGCGACGGCGCGGCGGCGGCGCCCACCCGCGCGTGGTTCCCGGAGACGTTCCTCTTCGAACCGCTGGTGGTGACGGACGCGAACGGCTCGGCGACGGTGCCGGTGCGCGTGCCGGACCGGCTGACGCAGTGGCGGGTGCTGGCGCTCGCGCACTCTCGCTCCGGCGCGCAGGCGGGGGCGGTGACGTCCTTCGCGGGCACGCTGCCCACGTACGTGGATCCGGTGCTGCCGCCCTTCCTGCGCGCGGGCGACACGGTGCGCCTGCCGGTGCAGGTGGTGAACACCACGGACAAGGCCGTGGAGGCCTCGCTCAAGGTGGACGTGAAGGGCGCGCAGGTGGAGTCCGGCGCACGCACGGTGCGGGTGCCCGCGCGCGGCAGCGTGGTGGAGCTGGTGACGGTGAGGGCCGGAGGTGCTGGGCCGGTGACGCTGCGCGCCTCGCTGGGGGACACGGACGCGGTGGTGCGCGACTTCGACGTGTGGGCCACCGGCCAGCCCGTGGTCCAGACGCGCGGCGGTTCGCTGGCGGCGCCGCGCACGTTGTCCCTGGTGGGCCCCGCGGACGCGCAGGTTGGCAGCGAGCGGGTGCGCTTGCAGGTGTACCCGGGCGCGCTGGGCATGGTGCGCGCGGAGCTGGCGGCGGTGGAGCGCCGTCCGGTGGACGTGGCCGGGGACGCGTACGCGCTGCTGCTCGCGGGCCAGGCGCCGGAGCTCTTGAAGTCGCTGGGCGAGACGGCGGACCCCGCGGCGCTGAAGGCGCTGTCGCTGGTGGCGACGCAGCGGGTGCTGCGCGCGGCGCGGGCGCCGTCGATAGAGGTGGCGACGCGGCTCGCGGAGGGCGCGCTGGCCCACCCGGACAACCCGGTGCTCGCGCGGCTGGGCGAGCGGCTGGTGGCGCAGGTGGCCCAGGCGCAGCGGCCGGATGGCACCTGCCAGGGCGGTGACGGCTGGACGCTCCAGCGACTGCTGGTGGCGACGGCGAACTGCGCCCGCACGGTGCGCGCGGCGCAGGGCACCCCGGAGGGCAAGCAGCGCGCGGCGGCCTTCACCGTGCGCGCGTCGGGCGTCTTCGAGCGCTACCTGCCGCAGGTGAAGGACGGCTACACGGCGGCGGTGCTGCTGGCGGAGGGCTCCGCGGAGGGCGGCGTGGCGGACGCCCTGCGCACCCGCGTGCGCGAGGCGCTGAAGACCGGCGCGGACGGCACCGCGTGGCTGCCGGTGGAGCCGGACACGGTGCGCGCGGACGGGGAGATGCCCTCGGAGGCGGAGGCCACGGCGATGGCGGTGCTCGCCCTCCAGGGTGATGCGAAGGCGCCGCTCGCGGACCTGGGCGCCTGGCTGCTCGCGCACTACACGCCGGGCCTGGGCTGGGGGGATGGGCAGGCCAACCGCGTGGGGCTGCGCGCGGCGCTGGCCCTCTTCAAGGATCCGCTGCCTGCCCAGGTGCGCGTGTCGGTGGCGCGCGACGGACAGGTCGTCACGGAGGGCACCTACGACACGAAGGCGTTGCGCGAAGTGCTGGCGCTGGAGGCCGCGGCGCCGGGCTCGGCGGGGTCGCACACGTGGACCGTGCGCGCGGAGCCCGCGGTGCCGGGGCTGGGCTTCTCCCTGGCGCTGTCCGCGGCGGTGCCCTGGAAGAGCGAGGTGAAGGGTGGCCTGCAGCTGGCCGTGACGGGGCCGAAGGAGGCGCGCGTGGGACAACTGACGAACGTGCGCGTCCAGGTGGGTGCGCCGTCCTCGTTGCCGCTGCGCTTCCAGCAGGAGCTGCCCGCGGGTGTGCAGGTGGATCCCGCGAGCCTGGCCGCGCTCGTGGCGTCCGGACAGGTGAGCTCCTGGGATGTGCAGGATGGTGCGTTGTCCTTGGACCTTTCTCCCAGGGAGCAGGGCGCACTGGTGCAGGTGGAGTTCCGCGTGCTGCCCACGCTCGCCGGGACGTTGCAGGCGGGCGCGGCGCGACTGGGCGTGCCTGGCCGGCCGGACATCACCGCGTCGCTGCCGCCCACCACCTGGGCGGTGCGCTGACGCCCTCCGGCGCTGTGTGTGGGGTCATTCTCCACTCACGGCGCCGGTACAGGACCCTTCCGTCTGGCCTCGGGTGCGAGTGGAATGCGCGCCGGAAGCGCGGCAGGGGCCCGTCCCGCCGGGCGCCCCCCGCCCGGTGCAATCGCTGCCCGCATGCGTACACTTCAAAGTGCACGGCGGAGATGCATCGCGCGCGGCAGCGAGGAGACGGATGGAGCTTGAAGGCTCCGAACAGGAGGAACTGACCCACGCTCTCCTGGGCGCGTTCACCTCGGTGGAGGAGCTCCTCCGGATGGTCGAGGTGAAATGCGGCCGCAGCCTGGTGCCCCCCGTCGAACGGGAGGGGGCGGCGCGGGCCCGGGCGCTCGTGCGCACGGCGGAGGCGGAGGGGTGGACGGACGTGCTGGTGCGCGGCGCGCAAGCGGCGGCGCCAGGCCATCCGCGCATCCGCCGTTTCCTGCAGGGCTACCTGTCCTCCGTGCAGCGCAGCGTGTCCGGCAGTGCCCTGGCGCGCATCGTCCAGCAGTCCAGGCTGGCGCTGACGCCGCAGGCCTGGCGCGACCGGTTGACCACGCTGTCTCGGCGCGTGTGCCGCGTGGAGCTGGAGGGCGGCCGCGCGTTGGGCACGGGCTTCCTGGTGGCGCCGGATATCGTGCTGACGAACTCGCACGTCATCGAGCACCGGCTGCTGGAGGCGCTGCGCGTGCGCTTCGACCTGAAGGTGCTGCCGGACCGCATCGCGGTGCATCCCGGCCGGGTGTACGCGGTGACGGCGTGCCTGGCGCAGAGTCCGCACAGCCCGGCGGACCTGATGCACCCGCGTCCGCGCGAGGCCACGCGCGACGAGCTGGACTACGCCTTCCTGCAGATCCAGGACGCCCCGGGCGAGGACCGGGTGGGGGACGGGCCGCGCGGCTTCGTCCCGCTGGCCCCGTCGTCGCCCACGGCGTTCGAGCCCGGCGCGCTGGCGCTCGTGGTGCAGCACCCGAAGGGCCGGCCCATGCAGGTGGCGCTGGACACGTTCCAGACGGTCAACCGCTCCCAGACGCGAGTCACGTACTGCACCAACACGCACCCGGGTTCGTCCGGGTCGCCGTGCTTCACGCCGGACCTGGAGCTGGTCGCGCTGCACCACAGCGGAGACCCGCGCCCCGGCCACGAATCCGCCGAGGACGACGAGGGCATCCCCCTGGACGCCATCCGCGGGAGCCTGTCCGGGAGCGTGCTGCGCCGCCTGGGCTGGGAGTGAAATAACGCGTGGACGCGCATGCGAGCGCGGAGGAGGGGACTGCTATCGTCCGCGCGCATGAGCCTTCCCGCTCGAAGCACCATGGCCGTGAAGGTCCTGCTCCCCACGGGCGTGACACTGGCGTGCGCCGTGCTCTGCCTGTGGCCCATGCTCGCGGGCGCGGCGCCGCGCTTCGGCCTCGCCGGCCTGTCCTCCAACAATCAGGTGCGCCTGCGCACGTCCACTGCCCACCTGGAGACGGTGCTGCGCGTGGACCTGCTGCCCACGCCCACGGACGTGTCTCCGGAGTCACCGCGCGACGCGAGCGCGGAGGTCACGCGGGTGACGGTGCTGGTGGATCCGCTGCTCGCGGCGGACGGCACGCAGGTGCCGGTGACGGTGCGCGTGGGCACGACGGAAGGCGCGGCGGAGGTGCCCATCTCCGTGCGGCAGCCGGTGACGGTGACGCTGTCCGCGGACCTGCCCGCGGCGGGCGACTACCACGGCCGCGTGGTGCTCCTGGGTGATGGCGTGCGGGAAGTCACCCCGCTCGTCGTGCAGCGAGTGGCGATGGCGCCCACGGTGCAGTTCTATCCGGTGGCCCCCGCGCGCGGTTGGACGCTGGGGCCGTTCTCCGGCAAGGCCACGGTGCGGCTGACCTTCCGGGAGACGGCGGGCGTGGGCGGCGCGGTGGGGCCCGCGGCGGTGGTGCAACTGGACCGCAGGGCGGGCGGCTCGGGTGACGGTGCCGCGCCCGTGCAGGCGCAGGATGCGAAGTGGTTCTTCCGAGGACCGGATGGCCAGCCGCAAGGCACGGGGAAGGAAGGCATCCTCCAGGTGCCCGCCTACGGCACCGGCCTGCTGAGCCTGGACGTGGACGACCTGCCGGAGTCCGGCGAGTACACCGGCACGGTGCGGCTGCTGGTGCCGGAGGGCGCGGCGGTGGAGCAGGCCTTCACCGTCTGGGTGAAGACGCCCGCGCTGTTCGGCGCGTTCCTCATCTTCCTGGGCGTGGTGACGTCCGCGGCGGTGCGCTTCTACGTGCAGCGCGTGCGCCCTCGCGTGAACCTGCGCAGCCGCGCGGAGTTCGCGAGACAGAAGCTGCTCTCGCTGGTGCCCGCCCGTCCGCTGGAGCGCGAGGCCACCGTGGCCGCGTCGCTGCGCCGCCAGGTGGACGCGCTCCTCGCGGACATCCAGCGGCCGCTGAGCGGGCTCGTCGTGCAGGACTCCGTGCTCGCCCTCTTCGAGGCGCGCCTCCAGCTCTTCTCCCTCTGGTCCGTGCTCCTGCGGCAGCTGGAGGGGCTCAAGGGCGTGGCGCTGCTGGACGCCGAGCGCAAGCTCAAGGCGGTGGAGACGCTGCTCCAGAATGATGAAGCCACGTCCGCGGACTTCACCGAACAGGTGCAACTGCTGCGCACGCTCGACCTGGAGGCGGTGGCCCGCGCGGTGCTGGAGGCGCGGCTGACGGAGCTGGAGCAGCAGTCGCGGACGCTGTCCTCCCAGCGCGGGGATGACCCCGTGAGCCGCCGGCTCCAGGGCGAGCTGCCCCTGTATGTGCTGCGCGCGCGTCAGCAGCTGCCGGGGCCCGACCTGGAGGCGTCGCGCCGGCTGGTGGAGACCGCGCGCGAGGCGTTCCTCGAAATCCTCCTGACGGACCTGGAGGACGCCTTCACCGCGAAGGAGCTGCCCGGCGGTTTCACGCAGGAGGAGTGGGCGGCGCTGCGCCTGCGCGTGGGCGAACAGCTGGCCCGGTCGCGGGCCCGCATGTCCGCGAGCGTGGACGAGGCATACCTCTACTACCAGTCCGCGCACGCGCTGTACCTGCGCGAGCTGGTGGACAACCTGGAGGAGGCGTTGACGCAGCTCCAGGCGCAATCCGGAGGGGGCCTGAACACGCTGGCGGACTGGCGAACCGCGGTGGACGCGCGGCTGGCGGCGGCGCGAGAGCAGTTGGACAAGGGCGAAGCAAACCTGGCCGCGGCGGAGTACCGCGCCGCCCGCGAGGACTTCGCGCGCCACGTCACGCTCCCGCCGCCCCCGGTGTCCACGGGCGGCCGGTTGGCCCTGGAGTCCGTCCCCTCCGCCGTGACGCTGGACCCCTTCTCGCAGCCGGCCATGGAATCGCCGCAGCCGTCGCCATCACCGCTGCCCGGCGGTCCCGCCACCGGGAACCTCTCCCCGCTGCCGCCGTCATCCACGAAGGCGAGCACCGACGCGCTGGTGAACCTGGATTGGATTCCCCTGCCGCGCTCGAGGGACTTGTGGAAGGTGGAGCTCGCGGTGCTGGGGATGATGTCCATCATCGCGGTGCTGCTGGGGCTCCAGGTGTTGGACGTCTTCGCGCCCACGTGGGGCGGCTCCGGTGGGTGGATGACCGCCTTCCTCTGGGGCTTCGGCCTGCACCAGGTGGGCAACGCCACCTTCGACGGCCTGTGGGGCATGGTGTCGCGGCTGGAGAAGTAGCCTCAGGCCTTCTTGCCGCGGATGGCTCGCGCGGCCAGCTTGTCCACCAGCGCGGGCGCCACCAGCTTGAGCACCAGTCCCACGCGGCCGGTGAGCGTCATCACCAGCTCGCGCTCGCGGCGCTCCATGGCGCGCAGGATGAGGGCCACGCAGGTGTCCACGTCCATGGTGGGGCCCGCTTCGTCGCGAGGGCTCTGGCCCAGGGGCTGGCCCTCCGGACCCAGCGCGTGCGCGCGGATGTCCGTGGCCACGAAGCCCGGCGACACCACGAGCACTTCCGTGCCGGTACCCAACAGTTCGATGCGCAGCGAATCGAAGAAGCCCTGCATCGCGTGCTTGCTGCCAGCGTAGCCGGTGCGCATGGGCACGCCCGTCTTGCCCGTCAGCGACGACACGGCGACGAGCAATCCCTTGCGCGCCTTGATGTACGGCAGCGCGTGGAAGGTGCAGTGCACCGCGCCCAGGTAGTTGATGCGCATGAGGCGCTCATAGAGGCCCAGGTCCTTCACGTCCTCGAAGCGCGAGTGCATGGTGATGCCCGCGTTGTTGACGAGCACGTCCACGCCACCGAACGCCTCCACGGTGCGCTCCACCAGGCCGCGGCACGCCTCCGGGTCGCCCACGTCGGTGGGCACCGCCAGCGCCTCGCCGCCCGCGGCTTCGCACTTCGCCTTCACGCGCTCCAGCGCCTGGGCATCCCGAGCCGCCAGCGCCACGTTCGCGCCCCGGCCGGCCAGGGCCACCGCCAGCGCCTCGCCGATGCCCGCGGAGGCACCGGTGACAATCACGGTCTTTCCTTGCATGGCCCCATCCTCTCAGGGGCGCGGCCCTTCAGCCATGGCCTCCCGCGAACCGCTCCGCGAAGTGCAGTCCGCCAATGAGCAGCAGGCCACACAGGAAGCCCACCACGCGCTGGCGCGAGTCCGGGCCCCGGCGCAGCTCCGGCAACAGGTCCACCGCGCCGATGTAGAGGAACGAGCCTCCGGCGATGGCCAGCACCGTGCCCTGGAGCGAAGGCAGATACTGGGTGCCCAGCAATACGCCGGCGGCGCCCACCGCGGCGGTGAGCTGTACCGCGCCCAACGCGACCAGCGACCGCGCGCGAGTCCAGCCCGCGGCGCGCAGGAGCGCGTAGTCACCCACCTCCTGCGGTAGCTCATGGACGATGACCGCGAACGCGGTGGCGAAGCCTGCTTGAGGAGACACGAGGAAGGCCGCCGCGACCGCCGCACCGTCACCCACGTTGTGCAACGCATCCGATGCGAGCAGCGCGGTGGGCAGCGTGGGCGAGACCGGGTGCGCATGATGATGGCCGTGCGCGTGTCCGGCGGCGGCCTCCGCGTCGTGATGGTGATGGCCCAGGGCCCACTCCATGAACGTCAGCACGACGAAGCTGGCGAAGGCCCACGCGAAGGCGGCATCGCCCTTGGCCTCCACCGCCTTCGGCAGCACCTCCAGGAACACCGCGCTCAAAAGCGTTCCGGCGGCGAAGGCCACCAGCGCGGGCAGCCGCCGTTGCAGCCAGCGCTCGGACAACACACCGCCCGCGAGCCCGGCCAGGCCGTCCAGCCCCACCGCGACGAAGACGAGCAGGACGGTCTGTGTATCCATCAGGGGGCCATCAGCCACGTGAGCACGTCCTGGGGACTGTCCACGTGCACGAAGTGGCCGGCGTCCGGGAGGAAGGCCACGGGGCAGCCGCCGTCCTCCAGGCGCTGGGCGCTCTCATCGGACACGTACCGGCTGCGACCGCCGCGGATGCAGCGCAGGGGCGGGTGCACGGGGCGCTCCACCGCGGGCCAGAGGTCCTCGCCGGTGACGCGGCGGTGGAGCCGGAGGAGCGCGTCGCGGTCGAAGCGCCAGCGCACGCCGTCACCGTCGGGCGTGAGGTTCATGAGGATCCAGTCCGTCAGCGGCTCCGACAGGCCGTTGCCAATGAGGTTCGCGCGCAGGTCCTTGCGGCTGTCGGCGCGCGGCGGCGCCTTCAGCAGGATGTCCAGGACATAGCCGCTGTCCGACAAGTTCACTGGCACGGGGCCGGGCGCGATGTCGAGCAGCGCCACGCTGCGCACGCGCTCGGAGGACTCCAGGCTCGCGGCCAGGGACACGCGGCCGCCCAGCGAGTGGCCCACCCAGTCCACGGCGCCGGTGAAGCCCTGCGCGTCGAGCGTGTCCACCACGTCACGCGCGAGCGCGGCCAGGTCCGCGTCCGGATGCAGGGCCGGGGACGTGCCGTGGCCGGTGAGGTCGGGCAGGAGGATGCGGCGGCGCGGATCGGCTTTTGTCCACGCGACGGCCAGCGAGCGCAGGTTGCGGCCCGTCCCGAGGAATCCGTGCAACATCACCGTGAGCACATCCCCCGTGCCCACCTGAAAACTATCGAGCACCACGCCACCACCGCCTTGTGTCGCATGCCTTGACCTGGAGGCACGCCTGCCGCTTCATACCGCGAACCCCCCTTTCGTCGAGGTGAACCCGATGGCATCCGTCTCCTGGTTGTTGCTGGCGCTCGGCGCCAACCCCGTCGCTGCTCCGGCCGCGGCCCAGGCTCCGGCCGACCCCAAGGTCGCGGTGGCCACGGTGTTGGACGACTGGCACCGCGCGGCGGCGGTGGCCAACGAGCCGCGCTACTTCTCCTTCTTCACGCCGGACGCGGTCTTCATGGGCACGGACGGCGAGGAGCGCTGGACGGTGGACCAGTTCCGCGCGTGGTCGAAGCCCTACTTCTCCAAGGGCAAGGCGTGGTCGTTCAAGTCGGTGTCCCGCAACGTGTTCTTCTCCAAGGACGGCCAGGTCGCCTGGTTCGACGAGGCGCTGGACACGCCCAACCTGGGCCCCGCGCGCGGCAGCGGCGTGCTGGTGAAGGACGCGGCCGGCTGGAAGATCGCCCAGTACAACCTCTCCGTCCCCATCCCCAATGACCTGATGGGCGAGGTGACGAACCGCATCGCCACGTACTCGAAGGCCAAGGCAGCCACACCGCCCGCCCCTGCAAGCAAGCCCGCGCCGAAGCCCTGACGCATGCCCGCCTGCGTCATGCCGGGCTTCATGACAGAACCATGACAAACGCATGGCGGAGCTGAGGCCCTCCGCCATTTCCTACGCTGTACGTTGGAGTCCTTCGCCGCGCTGTACCGGAGGCCCCAACGCATGCGTGTCATCACCCCCGACCTTCTCGTCGCGGCCGTGACGGAACTCTCCCGGGGATCGAAGCTGGTCCGACTGAAGGACGTTCAGGCGTGGTGTGAGTGGAACGGCGTGGACGCGCAGGGAGACGGCCTGCGGAACCAGGCGCTCTGGGAAGCGGAGCGCGCCGAGGCCCAGGGTCAGCGCCGGCTGCTGAAGTTCAAGAGCGGCGAGTGCAAGCAGTCCCGGCTGGGCTGGGCGCTCATCCCCCACGGGACCAAGGCGCGCGAGCTGGCCACGGACCTGCGCTGGTGCGAACAGGCGTGGAACGGCATGGACTGGGAGTGGGTGGGCGGAGTCGCGCCCGTCCCCGAGCGCCGTCCCAACCGGACGCGGACCGAGGAGCAGGCGCCCGCCTCACCGTGATCCCGGGGCGAGCAGGAACACCGCGCCCCAGCGGCTTCAGACCGCGTCCTGGATGTTGTTCAGGTACGTGTCGATGCCGTGCTTGCCATCCAGGGCGAACACTTCGCCGTTCCCGGCGGAGTCGAAGGTGTGGATGGTCGCTCCTTCCGGATACTGGGTGGACGGGCCGCCGTTGAGGATGCCGATGCCGGGGAAGAGGCCGGACGCGATGCCGCTCACGATGTCCGTCACCGGGTTGAACGCGTGCGTGCCCAGCCACGTGGGCACGGGGTCCTGCTTGTTCACGTAGAAGGTGTACTTGGGCCCGTCCGGGAACGTCTTGCCCGCGCCCGCGAAGGTCGAGACGTTGATGTTCCCGAGCAGCGCCTCGCGCTTGTCGCGGTTGCCGTCGCCGAAGACGGGCAGGTTCCCCCAGAAGCCGCCCATGTCGTCCTTGATGCGGTTATCCACGTCGCGCAGCGCGCTCGACACGATGGCGCCACCCTGGCTGTAGCCGGTGACGTTGACCTTCTTGCCCGCCTGCAGGTCCCGGTAGATGGCGTCCGCCAGCGTCTGGGCCGCCTTGTTGTCGCCAAGGCCCAACCGGTCCAGGCCCGTCTGCGTCACGTCCGCGGGCAGCCCCTCCGTGGCGTTGTAGATGGGCACCACGTTGGTGCCCGTCTCGTTCGCCAGCTTCTGGGCCTCGCCCGTGGCGTTCCCGTCTCCCTGCGGCTGCGTGAGGATGCCGTTGACGTGGTACGTCGTCGGCGTCGGAGAGGCGATGGGCTTCTCCGGCTTGAACGGCGGCACCTCCGACACGGAGAACTTGTCCGGCGGATAGGCGTAACCGTCCGAGCCCAGGTACATGCCGTCGTAGGTCTTCGGATCCGCGTTCGAGTCGATCTTCAGCGCGCCGCGAGCCACCTTCGTCGCGTCATCCAGCTGCACCGTGCCGGCCTGCACCGTGCCCGTGTTGGACTGGATGGGCGGCAGGTTCGCGTTGCCCGAGCTGGAGGACTGGGCGCTCTTCGCCTCGAAGACGTCCTTGGCGGCCAGCGGGCGCGCGAGCGCGTTCTTCGCCACGGGGCCGGACTGTCCCTCCACGGCGCGCGGCGTCACCTGCCGGACTCCGCCTCTTCCCACTCCGTCGATGGACATGTCCCGGACCTTCCGTGCTCGCGGTTCGAGAAGGGTTATCGGGAAGTGAGAGAAGGAGTTGCCCCGATCAGGGCAGAACGTTGACGTGGATGCCCGGGGTGCGGCGCTCGCTCGCGCGCTCCACCACGCGGCCCAGGCGCAGCAGCAGGTGCTCTTCGTAGGGGCGCCCCATGAGGTGCACGCCCACGGGCAGGCCCGCGCGGTCGAAGCCCGCGGGCACGGAGAGGGCAGGGCAGCCGGTGAGGTTCGCCAGGCGGATGAAGCGCATCAGCGCGTCCACCACCGGCAGGTTCGACTCGCCGGCGGGGAGCGTCGCCTCGGGGATGGCGGGCGCGGTGCTCGCCGTCGTGGGCGTGACGATGACGTCCACGTCCGCCATGAGCGCCAGCAGCTCGCGGGTCAGCCGGTGCCGGTGCCGCAGCGCGTGGATGAGGTCCGTGGCCCGGAAGTGGCGCCCCAGCGCCAGGTTGGTGCGCGAGTCGAGCCCGAACACCGACGCGCGGGCCTTCACCTGCGGCAGCATCGCCTCCGCCATCTCGCTCAGGATGATGCAGCTGTGCGTCCAGAGAATCGTGTTCAGGTCCGGCGCGGGCAACTCCACCACCGAGGCGCCCGCGTCGGTGAGGGCGCGCACGGACTCGCGGCAGCGAGCCACCACGTCGGCGTCCGCGTCTTCAAAATAAGGCGTGCAGATTCCCATCCGCACGCCCTTCAACGCGCCGTCTTCATAGCCAGACAGGTGATGCGGAGGCTGCTGCCGGGCGACGACGTCGTGTCCATCCGGTCCGGCCACAATCGCATACGCCGCCGCGACGTCGTCGACGGTGAGGCCCAGGGGGCCTACGTGCGCCACGTTCCAGCACAGCGGTGGCACGCCCGTCTCCGGGATGCGGCCCCAGGTGGCCTTGAGCCCGACGATGCCGCACAGCGCGGCGGGGATGCGGATGGAGCCGCCGCCGTCCGCGCCAATGCTCACCGGGCACAGTCCCGCCGCCACCACGGCCCCAGAGCCGCTGGAGCTGCCTCCGGTGATATGGCCCCGACTCCACGGGTTGCGCGCGGCGCCGTGGTGCGGGTTCAACCCGATGGGGTTGATGCCAATCTCCTGCATGTTGGCCTTGCCCAGGATGACCGCGCCCGCGGCCTTCAACCGGGCGGCCACGGTGGAGTCGGCTTGGGCCAGCTCGGTGCGGAACGTGGTGCCCAGCGTCGTGGGGAAGCCCGCCAGGTCCAGCTCATCCTTGATGACGACAGGCACACCGTCGAGCACGCTCAAGGGCATTCCGGCGCGCAGCCTCTCCGCGGACGCCTCCGCGGCCCGCAGCACCTCCTCCGGCTTGCGAGCGATGAAGAGCCCCAGGCGGTCCGCGCCGCCGTCCAGCCGTTCAATCGCCTCGTGGACCTTGCGCGTCACCGCCACCGGATCCGTGCTCCCGTCCCGGTAGGCGCGAGCGAACGCCGCGACCGTCTCCTGCCTCGGCGTCACGGGCGACGCGGCGGCGGCGCGCGCGGCCTGCTCCACCGGTGTCTGTGATTCGGAAGGCGGCGCACCCGGAGGCAGCGGATACTGGATGGGCGGAGCATCGCCAGCGGACAGCTCTCGCCACGGCTCGATGCCGCTGTCCCGCATCAACTTCTCCACCAGCGCCGGGCCCACGCCGCCCCGCTCCAGCGTGTTGACCATGGCCTTGAGGGCCATGCCTGAGAGTCGCGGAGCCTTCACCGGAGCGCGTCGGTAGGTCATGGCCCCCGAGCCTACACCCCATGCACGTCCACGCATCAGGTCGTTCCCTGCGCCTGAAACAACCCGTAGATTCAAGTCATGCCCAAGATTGCCAGAGGCACTCGCCTGAAGCGCTTCAACCACTTGTCCAAGACGGAGAGTCAGGCGAGCGTCGCCACCCTCTCCGAGCGGATCCGCACCGAGTTCGCCCGGGTGCTCTGCATCCGCAAGACGCGGCGGGTGGAGGATGAAATCAAATACAACATCCACCCGAGGTACAAATACTACCACCTGGGCATCGACGCGGTGGAGCCATCGCTGGACAAGAACTACTGGCACGCGGCGTTCACCGTGCTGCAGGGGCTGCCCATCCAGGAATACGACTCCTTCAAGTGCCCGGGGGTGGTCATCAGCAACCAGGCGGAGCTCGCTGGCTGGGGAAAGGGGGACCTGGGGCTGCCCACCAAGAACGTCCTCGAAAGCCGGTATCCCGGCCAGTTCCCCCGCACCGCGGCGCCGCAGGCCAATGGGAAGACCCTGGGGACCTGGGATCTGGTCAGCGCGAAGCTCGTGGAGATGCGGGAGCGGGTGAATGGCACCCGGCCCGACGTCAGCTCCACCGGAAAGCAGCGCGGCGTGGAGCGGAACATCGTCCTGGAGGACGGCACTTCGTTCCCGAGCGGCGTCATCAAGGCCCCCTACCTGAACGCGGCCTCCATCCCCTACGGCGAGGCCCAGGTGCACTACCTCCCCGAGCACGTCCTGGGCGTCTACGCGGAGCTGCTGAGCCAGCAGCAGATCACTGCGTATCAGCAGGCGGACAACGCGCGCACGGCGGAGGTTGCCCTCCAGGACGCCGTGGAGGCCATCCGGGGAGCTCTGGACCTGCGCTTCTACCTGAAGACCACCTGCAAGATGGCGGTGCCGCTCGTCGAGTACTCCCTGGGCGCCGTCACCCTCCACGCATCGCCCAAGGCGCTCATGACGGCGGCCGAGGCGAAGTGCCCCGCGGCCGTCATCGAGGCCGTGAAGGCGAAGATCCCCATTGGCATGTATGGCGATGACGCCTGAGCGTCAGTGGCCCGTGGGAGACGGAGGCACTTCCGTGTCGAAGATCTTGTCCGACCCCGGCTTGCCAAACACCATCGTCTGATGGGCTGGCGGGAAGACGGTGCTCGGGACGTGCATGCCGGACGCCTCCCAGTAGTGTCCGGAGGCATCCGTCGGCAGCACGAGCTTGGTGCCCAGCGCGCCGGAGGCCGCCTGGAGCACCTCGTAGCAGGTCCGGCAGGGCGTCTTCACGCCACCGATGAACGCCGGGGATGACTCGCTCAACAGTCCCGCCGCGTCCAGGTTCATGAGGATGGGATAGAACATCTGCTCCGCGTGGATGTCCTTCTTCGTGAAGGTCCCGCGGCCCTGCTCCGGCACGACCAGGTAGACGCGGCCCGGAGCCACCGCGGGCGCCGTCCAGGCCGTGTAGTCGTCGCCGTTCTTCGTGATGGTGAGGAGCTCGTGGTTCGCGCAGCTCAACGACGCCCGGAGCTGCTTGAAGATGTACTTCCATTGATATTGGAAGTACTCCGAATAGGCCGCCTCGGTGTTCGAGACGAAGGCCGCCTTGTAATCTGGCAGTCGATCCGTGTGGGACTTCTTCAGGTTGCGCTTGGAGGAGTTGATGGACCCCGCGCCCGTCTTGCCAATCTTGATCTGCCCAATCAGCGCCTTGAGCGTCCCGTGCGTGCCCAGGGAGTTCTCCAGCTCCAGCCCATAGGAGTAGTTGTTGGAGGAGATGAAGAGCGAGCCGTGCGCCCACATGGCCTGGAGCTCGACGGGGTTCATCGAGTCTCCGCCGAAGTCGATGGTGTAGAGCAGCGTGCACAGCCGCCGCATGAAGGAGTTGGGGCCCAGCTCGCGGTAATCCCAGACGGCGTCGCGGCCGACGATCTTCGCGGCGTTCACCACCGTGGGGGCGGACTGGCTCAGCCGGGGATAGCTGGTGCTGTTGACCGTCTCCCGGTGGGTCAGCAGGGTCTTGTATTGGTTGAGTGACACCACCCGGCCCGGGTGCGTGGTCGTCGTCTTCGGGTTCTGTGCATTCGACAGTGCCCCGAACTTCGTGTCGTAGTCCTGCCGCCGCCTCTTCACCTTCTGGTAGGCCCGCTCGGTGTCGATGCGCGCCTTGGCGTCATCGTCCTCCACGGGCTTCACGCTGAAGGTGGGGACCTCGTCCTGGAAGCCGTCGTCCAGCCGCCGCCGCTTGAGGTTCAGCACCGCCGCGTCCGGAGCGATGTCGAGCGAGCCGCTGACGTCGTGCCGCGCCGGGTTGAGCAATCCGGCCTTCTTGCGCTTCTGGGCCTTGTTGGCGTCCGTCGTCAGCGGGACGAAGAAGATGGAGTGGTTGTGTCCGCACGTTGGACAGTCCGGACGGTTCGCCTTCTCATCCGAGTAGGTGCTGGGCGCGGAGTACATCCATTGGCCCTTGCAGTCAGAGCAGCCGAAGAAGAAGGCCATCGTCGACAGCTTGTCGACCTTGCTGCTGCCGCCTTCCTTCGTGCAGTGGTTGCACGTCGGCATGTCGCCCGGCAACTCACTCTCCAGGAAGATGCCGCTGGTGTTCAGGCACTTCTGACACTTGAAGTAGTAGAGCATCGTCCACCCTGGGGGAGCGCCAGAAGCCGCATGATATATTACGCGGCGTCATGAGCCCGCGCCGCCGAATCCTCCCCCTCGTCGTGTGTCTGCTGGCGGTCGCTACTGGCTGCAAGAAGGAGGCGCCCGCCGCGCCTTCCAAGCCCGCCATCGGCCTGGTGCTGGGGCTGGGGGGCCGGGGCGACCACGCCTTCAACGACTCCGCCCTGCGGGGACTGGAGCTGTGGGCCGGGGGGGTGAAATACGAGAAGGCTGGATATCAGGACACCACCGCGTCCGAGCGGAAGGACTCGTTGGCGCCGGACGTCGCCGCGCGCGGGTGGGAGATGATTCCGCTGGGCATCACGCCGGTGGTCCTTCAGAGCCGCGTGGCGGAGGACTACGAGCCGAACCTCCAACTGCTCGCGGAGCAGCGCGTGTCGCTGGCGATGGGCGTGGGCTTCATGCTGGAGAACGCCGTGGAGACGGTGGCCCGGCGCAATCCCTCACTGCCCTTCCTGCTGGTGGACAGCCCGCTGCTGGACGCGCAGGGCCGGGTCATCACGCTGCCCAACGTGCGCACGGTGGTGTTCCGCGAGGAGGAGGGTTGCTTCCTCGCGGGAGCGCTGGCCGGGCTCGTCACGAAGACGGGCCGGGTGGGCATGGTGGGCGGGATGAAGATTCCCCTGGTGCAGCGCTACGAAGCCGGCTTCCGGGCTGGCGTGGCCGCGACGAATCCGAACGCCACGGTGCTGGTGAACTACACCGGCAGCTTCACGGACTTCGCCCTGGGCAAGCAGGTGGGGCAGGACCTGTTGCTCAAGAACACGGACGTCCTCTTCGCGGCGGCCGGCGTGGACGGCCTGGGTGCCATCCAGGCCGTGAAGGAGGCGCGCGAGGCGGGCAAGACCGTGTCTGTGATTGGCGTGGACTCCGACCCGTCCCACCTGGCGCCGGAGGCGGTGCTGTCCGCCGTCGTGAAGCACGTGGACCTGGTGGTGTACGAGGCCATCCGCGAACAGCGCCAGGGACGCTTCCAGGGCGGGAATGTCTCGCTCGGGTTGAAGGAGGGCGGCATGGGGCTGGCTCCCGTGCGGCTGGACTTCCCGGGCAAGGACGAGGCGCTGCGCACGGTGGAGGCGCTCAAGGCTCGCATCATCTCCGGGGAGCTGAAGGTGCCCACGCAGCCGGCGCCCAGCGGGACGGCGGGCGCCAATCCCTGAAAAGGGGCTCCCGCTCGCACGATTGGGAAACGGGCCTCCTGACGGGCCATGGCGTCGACGCAGGTGCGGATCTCCTCCAACGTCTCGGCGGGGAGCTGCCGGAGCCATTCCTCCAGGTCGCTCCACTGCTGCTGCGTGATGGGGAGCGGCGCGGCCAGATGGCGGCAGCAGTGGTCACACCCGCGGCGGCAGGGCCACCCGTCATGGGAGCCGGAGATGTCCGCCGCACGCGTCTCCACGCGTGCGTAGACGGACTCCAGTGCGCGTCGCGCTTCGTCTGGCGTGCTCATCGGAGCGACTTTTTCATCGCTCCTCCGGCACTGGCGCATTCGGCCTTCGGATCGCTACGCCCCGGCGGTCCAGCCGCCGTCGATGTCGATGACCTGCCCTGTGGCGTACGCGCACGTCGCGAGGAAGTACGCTGCGTCCGCCATGTCGTGCACGGTGCCCGGCTTCTTGAGGGGCACCTTGCTCACGAGCGCGTCCAGGAACGCGCCGACCTGCTCCGGCGGGACGCCCCAGTCGATGTCCGTGTCGCGCGTCAGCCCCGGGGACAGGACGTTGACGCGGATGCCCTTGGGCGCCAGCTCCACGGACAGCGAGCGGCCCATGGCGTTGACCGCGCCGCACAGGCCCGCGCCGCCCGAGTAGTTCACCAGCGCAGTGTGACCCGCGATGCCGGAGCACAGGATGATGGCGCTGCCCGGGGCCATCTTCGGCACCGCGTAGTGGCATGCGGAGAGCTGGCCGAAGAAGCGGTCGTTGAAGAGGGCCCGCCACGACTGCGAGGGCACGCTGTCCACCGCGCCGAACACGGCCCCGCCCGCGCACGTCACCAGCAGGTCCACGCGCGGCACGGAGTCGATGAGCCGCTTCACCTGCGCGTCGTCGCCCACGTCGGTGACGACGCCGCGGGCGCCCCTGCCAATCTTCGCGGCCGCGTCCTCCAGGCGCTGCTGCCGTCGCCCGGCGATGACCACCTCCGCGCCCTCGCTGGCGAAGCGCTCCGCGATGGCGAAGCCGATGCCCGTGCTTCCGCCCGTGACGACCGCGATCTTCCCGTCCAATGCGCCCATGTGTGTGTCTCCCTGGAATGACATACGGATGGCCTGGGAGCGGCTGGCGGTTGCCCCTGCTTCATCCTCGGTGGAGCACCCGGTCCCACAGGCCTGACGGCGAGTCTTGCTGAGAGGACTGCCCGGTCGCCATGGCCTGGCGGGGCAGGGCACCTGGGTGAAGCCTGGGCCGTGCGCGACACCCCCGGACCGGGGTAGACACACGGCATGTCCGCCCTGCTCGACAGCGGCGTGCGCCAGGGCGCGGAGGTTCGCTGCCCCGGGTGCATCCGCTTCATCCCTGCTGATGCCGCGTGCCCTCACTGCCTCTGTGGTGCCATCCCGCTGGAGCGCTATGGCTCCGCGCGGGCGTTGGTGAAGTCCGGCGTGGACCGCTTCTCCCTGGCGGCCCGCACCGCCGCGCTGGAGCCCGCCCAGGTGGCGGTGCTGGAGGCGCGCTACGCACGGCAGTGGGGCGCGGTGCAGCGCCTCGCGGAGGACGCCCGTCGCATCGAGCCCCTCCTCATCCAGCGCGGCTTCGTGCGGGAGCTGGAAGATGCGTGGGCGGTGATTCTGCCCATCGAGGAGGCATCCCTGGAGGAGATGCTCGCGCCCTTCAGTCCCATGCCGGACTCGGTGGAGTGGCTGGCGAGCAAGTCTCCGGATCCGACCCTGCGCCTGCTGGCGTCGCTCGCCTGGGTGCATCAGGGCACCTGGTCGCAGGAGGCGCGCTACTCCGTGCGCAACCAGCTGCTGCACGGCGAGGGCCGCGTGGCGGTGGAGGCCATGCTCGCGATGACGCGCTGGCGCAGCGGCCTCTCCCCCCGTTTGAACCAGGAGGAGCGCGAGCGGATCCGCACCCTCGCCCTGGGCGTGCTCGACGTGCCGGAGCTGTCCTCACGCGCCGCGGTCGCCTGGGTGCGCGCGTCGCACGAAGCGCCGCCGGACAATGTCTCCACCGCGCTCCGCCGGGGCCTGTATGGCATGGACCCCGACGTCCGCTTCGAGTGCGCGCTGTGTCTCCACGACGAGGTGGAGGTCGCCCAGGCGCTGGACTCCTCCGATGCGGATCTCGCCGCCTTCGCGCGGCGCACCTTGAGTCAGTGGGGCTCGCGCCGGCTGCTCACGCGCCTGCAGCGGGACGGGGACGCGGCCTTCGCCAAGGAGGTCCTCCGCGAACTTCCCACCCCTCCACCCGAGGGCGCCCTGGAAGCGATGCTCACCGTGTCGCTGCGCACGGTCGGGTCGCTCGCGGACGAGCTGCTCTCCTTCGCGAAGCGGCGCCCCTTCCGCGAATGGGGGCTGGAGGACCAGCGGCGCTGGGCCCGCTGGGCGCGCTCGGTGCTGAGCGACCTGCCCGCGGAGACCGCGCTCGACTTCTTCAGCTGGGCCGCCACGCCTCCCCGCGACGACCCCGAGCCCCCCGAGGAAGAAGAGTCCGAGGCGATGTGGGCCTTCCTGGAGGAGACCGTTCACGCCATCGACCGGGGCGCGAAGAAGGACCGCACCGAGTGCTTCCAGGACTCCTCGTTCGCGCGCTTCCTCCACCATTCGGGCGTGGACGAACAGCGGAGGCTGAACGACTGGGCCCGCGACCCGAACAGCGGCGAGGCCCTGCTGGAGGCGTTGCTCATGTTCCCCTCCAGGGCCCGGAACCTGAGCCTCATTCCGGAGCGCCCGAGCACGGAGAAGCACCCCGACCCCGGTCACTTCGGCCGGCTGCTGATGGCCGTCTGGGAAGGGCCGGGCCAGCACCTCCTGGTAGCGCCGCTGACCCGCGTGGTGCGTTCCTGGAGCTCCCTCACCGGAAGCGAGCTGTTCGTCGAAGCCGTGTGGAGGCGCTTCCAGTCCCATCCCGCCGAGCGCGCTCCCCTGCTCACCGCCTTCGCCGCCTGGCGAGACCGCCTGTGGGAGTACCAGTGCGACGTGGAGCCGGACGCGCTCGTGCGCTTCCAGACCTGGTGGCGCGTGGATCCGGAAGGGCTCTACCGCCAGACGGAGCAGCTGCTGGACCGCGTCCCGGTGGAAGCGCTCCCCAAGAGGCTGCGCGCCCTCTGGGACGCGGCGGAGGAGCTGGTGGGCACGCGCCCGCGCACGGCGTCCCTCTCCGTGTCGAAGGGCGCCATGGCGCTGCGCAACGGGCTGGAGTCCCGCGACGTCCACGTCCTCGATGTCCTGGACGCGGAGCTGGAGCACTTCGAGTCGTGGCTCCCCGCCTTCGAACAGCGCGTGCGCGCCACGCCGTCCCCGCCGGAGGAGTCCAACATCCACCGCGACTTCCTGGACGACACGCACAGCGCGCTGCGGATGATGCGCGAGCGCCGCGAGCGCAGGCGTGAAGACGAGGAGCGCGAGCGGCAGCGCGCCATCGACCGACAGGTGGCCGAGTCCCGCCGCCGCGACCAGGAGCGCCAATTGGAGGCCCAGCGCCGCGAGGCCGAAGCGCTCCGGGCCCGGCAGGCGGTGGAGCGCGAACAGCAGGAGACGCTCTCCCGCGTGAATGCGCAGCGCCTGCTGGTGACGCTCCAGCCCCGCGTGCCGCTGAAGGACGTGGACCGCGAGGTGCTCTTCCCGGAGTCCGCCTTCCCCACGATTGTGGACTACGCGCGGATGATCAAGGCGATGCAGCAGGGCGGGGACGTGATGAAGCTCTTCGAGACCCTGGGGCTCACGCCCGCCACCTGGGCCGCGCAGGCCACCGCCTGGGGACAGGTGATGGTGGGCCGCATGGAGCTGGGCATGCGCTTCGGGGAGCTGCTCGGGGCGCCCTGGGAGTGATGTCCCCGGGCGCCTGGAGTGGAGGCCCGCCGCGCTACTGCGCGGTGGCGCCGCCGTCGAGGACCATCTCCGCGCCGGTCATCAGCTTGGACTCGTCCGACGCCAGGTAGACGACGGCGTTGGCCACGTCGTCCGGCTCACCGAAGTGGCCCATGGGGATGCCCTTGAGCATGCGCGCGCGAGTCTTCTCCGCCTGTCCACCGGCCTGGGCCAGCGCCTCCACCATGGCGGTCTCCACGTAGCCGGGGTGGATGGAATTGCAGCGGATGCCGTAGCCCTTGTAGGCACAGTGCAGCGCAATGGACTTGGACAGCATGCGCACGGCGGCCTTGCTGGAGCAGTACGCGGGGAACTGCGGCACGCCCACGAGCCCCGCGACGGAGGAGATGTTGATGATGGAGCCCTTGGCCCCGCACTCCTTCATCACGCGGATGCCGTGCTTGCAGCCCAGGAACACGCCGTCCAGGTTGACCGAGTGCACGAACTTCCACTCGTCCAGGGACATCTCCTCCACGTCCTTCACGATGCCCATGCCCGCGTTGTTCACGAGCACGTCCAGCCGCCCGAACTTCTCCACCGTGTGCGCCAGCGCGCTCACCCACTGGTCCTCGCGGGTGACGTCCAGCGGGAGGAACAGGCCGGCGTCGCCCAGTTCCTCCGCCACCGCGCGGGCCTCGCCCTCGCGCCGGTCGGTGACCACCACCTTCGCGCCCTCGCGCGCGAGCATCCGAGCGGACGCGGCGCCCAGGCCCCCCGCGCCGCCAGTCACCAGGACCACCTTGCCTTCGACTCGCTTCATGGTCGTCGTTCCTTCATGTGAACGGCGGGTGCTTCACGCCGTGGGGTTGGGGGTGAGGAGAATCTTCCCGTTGCGGCCCGGCTCCAGCGCGCGCTTCACCGCGTCCTGGATGCGCTCCAGCGGATAGGTGCCGTCCACGGGCGCCTGGAGCGTGCCCACGGCCATCAGCTCCGCCAGCCGCGCGAGCGTGGCGTTCTGCTCCTCGCGAGGGGCATCGCGCAGCCAGCGCGTCAGCCAGAAGCCGCGCAGGGTGACGTCCTTGAAGATGCTGGCCGCCGCGGACAGCATGGGGCCCTTGCCGCTCATGGCGCCGTAGTTCACCAGCGTGCCGCCGGTGGAGAGACAGTCGCCCACGCGGCGAGCGGACTCTCCGCCCACCGCGTCGATGCCCAGCCGCACCTTCGCGCCGCCGGTGGCCGCGCGCACCTTCTGGGGCAGTTCGTCCGTGTCCAGCAGCACCGCGTCCGCGCCCTGGGCCTTGAGCTCGTCGGCCAGCTCCTGGCGGCGCACGACGTTGACGGTCTTCAGGCCCATCACCTGCGCCAGGGTGATGAGGTAGCGGCCCACCGCGGAGTTGGCGGCGTTCTGCACCACCCACTCGCCAGGCTGGAGCGTCACGAACTGACGCAGCATCAGGTAGGCGGTGGGCGGGTTGATGAGCAGCATGCTCGCCTGGAGCAGGTCCAGTCCCGGCGGCACGGGCAACAGCTGCGCGGCGGGCGCGGTGAGGTGGGTGCGCCAGGTGCCCGCGCCCAGCGGGAGGAACACGAGGTCGCCCACGGCCACGGTGTCTGAGCCGGACACCTCCACCACGCGGCCCACGCCCTCGTTGCCGGGCGTGGCGGGCAGCTTGGGCAGCACGCCGTATTCGCCGGAGAGGGTGAGCAGGTCGGACGGGTTGATGGGCGTGGCGAGCACGGCCAGCCGAGCCTCGCCGGGCTTCAGCGGCGCGGGTGACTCCTCCACCACCTGGACGACGTCGGAAGGCGGCCCGAAGGCCGAGAAGCGCACTGCTTTCATGGCATTGCTCCCGCGCTGTGAAGGCGGCGCCACCCTAACCGCCTTCCGCCCTGCTGCCGAGCGTGCGCTGTGGTGCCACGCGCGGTGTGCATCCGCTGGTGGATGGATCCGCTCCGCCTGCATTCCCGTCCCGAGGACGCGGCGCTCTGTCCACCCCCGGACGCGAGAGGAAGGAGGCTGACGGTCGGTGACGATCGGGCCTCGCCACGACGCTGGGGGCTGCACAGGTTCTGAAATGGACCCCGCGGTGGGGCGGGTGGGGACGGGCGAGGAGGG